>NZ_JBEOOL010000032.1:0-47705 GCF_040309225.1 Pseudoalteromonas sp. GW168-MNA-CIBAN-0100
TGGCTGGGATACCAGGATTTGAACCTGGGAATGCCAGGATCAAAACCTGGTGCCTTACCGCTTGGCGATATCCCAACAAAGAATTAATGATAATTTTATTTCTTATCAAGAAATGGTGCGGAAAGAGAGACTTGAACTCTCACAACCGAAGTTACTGGAACCTAAATCCAGCGCGTCTACCAATTCCGCCACTCCCGCATCGTTTGTACAATAAAGTACAGGTAGTTATTTTAAACTCTTCATTGAGCTGCAATTTAACTCTTGCAGAGCCATTTCTAAAAGAAGAAATGGTGGCTAAGACGGGATTTGAACCTGTGACCCCATCATTATGAGTGATGTGCTCTAACCAGCTGAGCTACTTAGCCATTGTTGGCTGGGATACCAGGATTTGAACCTGGGAATGCCAGGATCAAAACCTGGTGCCTTACCGCTTGGCGATATCCCAACAATAACAATTGATAGTTTTAATTCTTATCAAGAATTATGGTGCGGAAGGAGAGACTTGAACTCTCACATCCTAAGATACTGGAACCTAAATCCAGCGCGTCTACCAATTCCGCCACTCCCGCACACAAGGTAGTTATTTTAAACTCTTCATTGAGCAACAAAAAAATAATGGTGGCTAAGACGGGATTTGAACCTGTGACCCCATCATTATGAGTGATGTGCTCTAACCAGCTGAGCTACTTAGCCATCTTTTTTTGTTAGCACTTCATCGCTGAGTGCGGGGCGTATTATGCTGATATGACCCAAATTCGTCAACACCTTTTTTGCAAAAAAACACTTAACTGTGTTTGTTTGCAGGAAAATTAAGCTAACAGGCTAAAATTTAATAAAAATGCTGTTTTTTTAGCTGCCTTTAAGGCGCGGAATCTTAATTAACCCTGTACTTCTTTAATTAAGCGATATTACAAAGATAGACTAGTTGAGGCTAATTATTATTTTTATAATGCTTAAATACAAAAAAGGCTCGTAAAAACGAGCCTTTAAAAATTATTACCAAGTGAAATTGGTTTAATTTGTACTTATACGTTGAACAAGAAGTTCATTACATCGCCATCTTTAACAATGTACTCTTTACCTTCTTGACGCATCTTACCTGCTTCTTTTGCGCCACTCTCACCTTTAAAGGCAACAAAGTCGTCAAAAGCAATAGTTTGCGCACGGATAAAGCCACGCTCGAAGTCGGTATGGATTTTACCCGCTGCTTGTGGTGCTGTTGCACCTACAGGGATTGTCCATGCGCGTACTTCTTTTACGCCAGCTGTGAAATAAGTTTGTAATTGTAGTAATTCATAACCACCGCGAATAACAAGGTTAAGACCTGGCTCTTCTAGACCAAGATCAGCCATAAACTCTAGCTTGTCTTCGTCATCTAGTTCTGAAAGCTCAGACTCGATAGCGGCACATACAGGAACAACAATCGCATCTTCAGCTGCGGCAATAGCGCGTACGCGGTCAAGGTATGGGTTATTTTCAAAACCATCTTCTGCAACGTTTGCAATATACATTGTTGGTTTAATCGTTAAGAAGTTAATAGAGCTGATTGCTGCTTTTTCTTCTTTAGTTAGTGCTAGACCACGTAAAGTTAAGCCTTCGTCAAGATGCACTTTTACTTTTTCAAGTACAGCATTTTGCTCTTTAGCGTCTTTATCGCCACCTTTTGCTTTTTTTGAATTACGGAATAGGGCTTTTTCAGCGCTATCCATATCAGCAAGTACTAACTCAGTGTTGATTACGTCAATATCGTCAGCAGGGTCAATAGTGCCTGCTACGTGGATGATGTTTTCATCTTCAAAACAGCGAACTACGTGGCCAATTGCATCGGTTTCACGAATGTTAGCTAAAAACTGGTTACCAAGGCCTTCACCTTTAGATGCGCCTTTTACTAAGCCTGCAATGTCTACAAATTCCATACTGGTGGTAAGAACTCGTTGAGGATTAACAATTTTAGCAAGTTCGTCTAGACGAGGATCTGGCACAGGTACCACACCTGTATTAGGCTCAATGGTACAAAAAGGAAAGTTAGCGGCTTCAATACCCGCTTTAGTTAGTGCATTGAAAAGCGTTGATTTACCAACGTTAGGCAAGCCAACGATGCCACATTTAAAACCCATAGTAAGATACCTTGTTTAGAATTCGTTTAAACGGTGTACTTGGACCCAAGTTACTAGGGTTTAAACGAATGTAGTCTGTTTTGTGCTTTTAACACACCATCTTTTGCAAGTATTTCCATGCAACGAACTGCTTCATCAACAGCAGCATCCATTTTTTCTTGGTCTGCTTTGGCCGCTTTTCCAAGCACCCAACCAGTAACCATTTCACGATGCCCCGGATGACCTACACCAATGCGCAAGCGCATAAAGTCTTTTTGATTTGCCATTTTTGCAATAATGTCTTTTAAACCATTATGACCGCCATGCCCGCCGCCTTTTTTTAACTTGGCAACGCCTGGGTCTAAATCCAATTCGTCATGGGCAACTAAAATGTCCTCGACAGGGATTTTGAAAAAATTAGCTAAACTACCGACCGCTTTACCACTTAAATTCATGTAAGTAGTGGGGATCAATAATTTGAATTCTTGGCCTTGAATGATCACTTTGCCTGTAAGGCCGTGATATTTAGGATCGTATTTTAGGGTGCAGTTGTAGCGTGCAGCGATTTGCTCGATGAACCAAGCACCTGCATTGTGGCGTGTGTTTGCGTATTCGGGGCCTGGATTAGCCAGGCCCACAAGCATTTGAATAGAATTCAAGGTTGCGAGACCTTAAAAATTATTCTGCTGCTGCAGCGTCGTCTTCAACTGGAGCTGCTTTGTTTGCTTTGATAGTCAGGATAGACTGATCATGGCCTTCGCCTTTACCTAAATCTACAGAGCTAACGCCTTTAGGGAAAGTAAGGTCAGAAATATGAACAGAATCGCCAACAACAAACTTAGAAACATCTACTTCAATGAATTCTGGAAGTGCTTTTGGAAGACACGTAATTTCAACTTCAGTTAACTGGTGAACAACAGTTGCGCCAGCTTTAGTTACAATATCTTCACCGATGAAGTGAAGAGGAACTTTAGTTTGAAATTTATGAGTAGCATCTACACGTTGGAAATCAAGGTGAGTAAGCTTAGGCTTGAATGGGTGACGTTGGATATCTTTTAAGATTACTTCAACAGCTTCGCCATCTACGTTAAGCGTAAGGATATGCGTGTAAAAACCTTCGTCTTCTTGTGCTTTGATCATATCTTTATGAGCAAAAGTAAGAGATAAAGCTTCTTTGTCAGCTCCGTAAAGGATTGCAGGAACTTTGTCTTCGCGACGTAGGCGGCGGCTCGCACCAGTACCAGTTTCTACGCGAAGTTCAGCGTTATATGTATAAGTTTTGTTAGACATGATGTCTCCAGTTATTAAAATGTGTAGGGCCTTTGCGACCAAGGTCCCTAGCCAAAAGGCGCGCTATCATACCACCACGCCCAGACAAAATAAACATCGCTTACAAAAAAAGCGCCAAAAGGCGCTTTTATACTCAGGAATGTTTAATTTTAGTGTTCAAACATCGCTGAGATAGATTCTTCGTTACTAATACGACGAATAGTCTCTGCTAACATGTCAGCAAGCGTAAGTACCTTAATTTTATCAAGGGCTTTAAGCTCGTCAGATAGCGGGATTGAGTCAGTTACAATTACTTCGTCAATCATCGAGTCACGTAAGTTTTCTGCTGCTTTACCTGAAAGAATAGGGTGCGTTGCGTATGCAAATACGCGCTTAGCGCCATGTTCTTTAAGTGCTTCTGCTGCTTTACATAACGTACCACCGGTATCAATCATATCATCTACGATAATACAATCACGACCTTCAACGTCACCAATAATGTGCATTACTTGAGAAACGTTTGCTTGAGGGCGACGTTTATCAATGATTGCTAAATCGGTATCGTTTAGTAGTTTTGCAATTGCACGTGCGCGTACAACACCACCAATATCTGGAGATACAACAACGACGTCTTCAAAGTCGCGTTCTTTCATATCTTCAAGTAATACAGGGCTGCCAAATACGTTGTCTACTGGTACATCAAAGAAGCCTTGGATTTGTTCAGCGTGTAAATCAACCGTAAGAACACGGTCAACACCCACACTTGATAAGAAATCGGCAACAACTTTAGCGGTAATTGGAACACGGGCAGAGCGTACACGACGGTCTTGGCGCGCATAACCAAAATAAGGAATGACGGCAGTAATACGACCTGCAGATGCACGACGTAGAGCATCAACCATAACGATAAGTTCCATTAGGTTATCGTTTGTAGGGGCACAGGTTGATTGCAAGATAAAAACGTCCGAGCCACGAACATTTTCATTTATTTGAACACTGATCTCACCGTCGCTAAAACGGCCAACAACAGCATCGCCTAATTCAATATATAAACGTTTTGCAACTTTTTGAGCTAACTCAGGTGTTGCGTTACCAGCGAAGAGCTTCATGTCAGGCACGGTAGGGTTCCTCAGGCACTGAATATTTGGACTAACGGGCAATGATAAATACCACTGCGAGTTAACTTATGATTACTTGTACGTTACTTCATTGATCGAATATGGCGGTTAACTCCGTATGAGCAGGTGAGACATTTGCGCTTGAAGCCACAAAACCCTGCCAAGTATGGGGGAGATTTTCAAGTACATCTTGTGCTTGAACTTGACTAGCAAATTCGACAAAACAACATGAACCTGTTCCGGTCATCTTCGACGGTGCGTATTTTAGCAACCACTGGAGGGTTTTTTCAACCTCGGGGCAAAGCTTTTTAACTAAAGGCTCACAATCGTTGGTTAAAGTATGGTGTTTCCAATCGCCTATTATTTTTGGTGTGTCGCGTTTTAAATCTGGATGTGTAAATATTTTTGCGGTACTTACATGTTGATTTGGGTGTACAACGCAGTACCATTTTTGTTCAAGTTTTACCTGGTGTAATTTCTCACCAATACCATGCGCTATGGCGCTTTGCCCTTGTATGAACACCGGAACATCAGCCCCTAATTTAAGTCCTAATTGGGCTAGAATTTCTAAATTTAGTTCTAATTTCCATAATTTATTTAGGGCTAATAAAGTACTTGCGGCGTCGGATGAACCACCTCCAACACCTCCGCCCATCGGTAAGCGTTTAATTAAATTTATTTTTACACCTAAAGAGGTTTTACAGTGTGTTTGTAATAATAAAGCCGCTTTATAGATGAGATTATCATTTAGGGGTATGTCTTTAGTATCACCCCCGACAGAAATACCACCGTCTGTTGTTAGCTCAAAATGCAACTCATCACCAAAATTTAAAAAAGTAAATAAGGTTTCTAGTTCATGATAGCCATCTTCTCGGCGAGCATTAATATGTAAAAATAAATTGAGTTTTGCCGGAGCAATAAGTGAAAAAGAGGTTTTGTTATTCATACTTATTTAAACTGCCAATCGTAGAGTTGAATTTTTATTTTTATTTGTTGGTGCTTTAACGTCAGTTTAGTAGGTAACCAGTAACCTGCGTTTTGTACGTAAGTGCCGTAATCTATTTGCCATTTCTTGCCTGCATTATCAAACCATAATACTTGCTTAGCACGGCCTAGTTCATCAACGACTAAACTTTGATCGTCAATGGTGCCCTTAAGCCAGTTATCGGCGTTATCAACAGGGAGTGTAAAACCCGTTAAACGCTTTAAAAGCTCTGCAGCATTAGTATCAAAGTACTCATCGCCGTCAAACTCTAATTCAGCACCATTTGCTGTTTGTTTAAGCGACAAAATACGAGTACCAATAAAAGTAGTCAGTATTAAATTATTGGAATTTGTTGTTTGCTGCCAATTTAAGTTTGCAGATTGACGCTCTTCTGGGCTTATAAACGCGAGTTTACCCTCGACCTGCCAAGTTTTTTGAGCAGCTAAACGTGGCTTCCAATCATCATAAAGTGTTGTTTTTGTATCAATTTGATGGGCACAGCCACCTAATAATAAAAAAAACATGAATAAAATCAAATATTGTCGAATCAAATGTTGTTCCTTACTTTCCATATTCCGCTGATTTTTGGTAAAATTACCGCCTTTGAAGTAGGGCTCAGCAATATTTGGCAAATATGACCATAATAGCACTAGGTATAAATCACAAAACCGCATCCGTAGAATTACGTGAAAAAGTGGCTTTTTCGCCTGAGCAAATTTCAGAGGCGTTGCAACAATTAAGTGGCCATGCCGACTTTAATGAAGCGGTTATTGTGTCTACCTGTAATCGAACCGAGATCTATTGTAGCCTCGCTCAGCAAAATTCCCAAACACTGTTAACGTGGCTTGCCAGTTTCCATGGTTTGGATGAACATGAACTGAGCAGCAATATATACTGCCATGAAGGTAATGACGCCATTAACCACTTAATGCGCGTAGCGTGTGGGTTGGATTCTCTTGTGTTAGGCGAGCCGCAAATTTTAGGGCAAATAAAGCAATCGTTTTTTAGTGCTAAAACCCACGATGCAATAGGGGTTACTTTTGATAGGTTGTTTCAAAAAACCTTTTCGGTAGCAAAACAAGTTCGTACTGAAACAAATATAGGCGCAAGTGCCGTGTCGGTTGCATTTGCGGCTGTTAACTTAGCAAAACATATTTATGGCAAGCTTGATCAAACCAATGTGCTATTGATTGGTGCTGGTGAAACCATTGAACTGGTTGCTAAACATTTATATCAAAATGAGCCTAAAAAAATAACGGTAGCTAATAGAACAATTGAACGTGCTCGCAGCCTTGCTGATGAAGTGTCGGCAGATGTTATCGCACTTGCACAGTTGCCAGAACGTTTACATGAAGCCGATATAGTCATTAGTTCTACCGCCAGTACTTTACCTATTATTGGTAAAGGGGTGGTTGAGCAAGCGCTTAAGCAGCGCCGACACAAGCCTATGCTATTTATAGATATTGCGGTTCCGCGCGACATAGAAAGCCAAGTAGGTGAGCTAGATGCTGCCTATTTATATTCCGTTGATGACTTACAAACCATTGTAAGCGAGAATATGGCAGCGCGTGAGCAAGCTGCACAGCAAGCGCAAATAATTATTACTGAACGCACCAAAGAATTTGCAATGTGGATGCGCTCACTCGATTCGGTAGATTTAATCCGCCATTATCGAAATGATGTACAAACAATTAAGTCAGAACTTGTAGAGCGTGCTGTTAGTCAGCTAAATACAGGTAAAGATGCAGAAAAAATTATATTAGAGCTCGCCAATAAATTAACCAATCGCTTAATGCACGCGCCTACCCGTGCAATACAAGACGCAGCGAAAAAAGGTGAAGTGGCGCAGCTAAACCAGTTGAAAAAAATGTTAGGTATTGATCAGGAATAACCGTTAAATGAAAGAGTCTGTTTATAATAAATTAGAAACCTTAGTAGAGCGTTACGAAGAAGTACAAGCGCTGCTAAGCGACCCGTCGGTCATTAGTGATCAAAATCGTTTTCGTGGGCTTTCAAAAGAATACTCTGAGCTTGAAGAGATTGTAAAAACGTTTTTAACTTACAAAGAAACGCAAGATGATTTAGCCAGTGCAGAAGAAATGCTTAAAGATTCTGACCCTGAAATGCGTGAAATGGCGCAAGAAGAATATAAAGAAGCTAAAGCACAAATTTTGGTAATTGAAGATCAAATTCAAGTATTAATGTTGCCAAAAGATCCGCGAGATAATAACAACGTGTTTGTTGAAGTACGCGCTGGAACAGGCGGTGATGAAGCGGCTATTTTTGCTGGCGACTTATTCCGTATGTACAGCCGCTATGCAGAAACTAAAAAATGGAAAGTAGAAGTTGTGAGCACCAATGAAGGTGAGCACGGTGGCTACAAAGAAGTTATTGCAAATATTAGTGGCGAAGGCGTTTACGGTCAATTAAAGTTTGAATCAGGTGTACACCGCGTACAACGTGTGCCAGAAACTGAGTCACAAGGGCGAGTTCATACCTCTGCGTGTACTGTTGCGGTAATGGCGGAAGTACCAGAGGCCGAAGCGATACAAATTAATACCGCAGATTTAAAAGTTGATACATTTCGTGCATCAGGCGCAGGTGGTCAGCACGTTAATAAAACAGATTCTGCTATTCGACTTACACATATACCTACCGGTGTTGTGGTTGAGTGTCAGGATCAGCGTTCACAGCATAAAAACCGTGCTAAAGCTATGTCAGTACTTGCAGCACGTTTGCAACAGGCTGAAGATGAAAAGCGCCATGCGGCAGAAGCATCTGAACGTCGTGACTTAGTAGGTAGTGGCGATCGCTCTGAACGTATCCGTACTTATAACTACCCACAAGGTCGTATTACCGATCACCGTATTAACTTAACACTTTATCGTTTGAATGAAGTGGTAGCGGGTGATTTAAGCTGCGTTATTGACCCATTAATGCAAGAACATCAAGCTGACTTATTAGCGGCTATGGGCGACGAGTAATCGTGAGCCAAACTCTTGAACAAGCTATTGCTGCAGGCGCTAATTTATTAGCACCTAGCAGCGAAAGTGCTAAATTAGACGCACAAGTTTTACTTCTACATATTCTTCAAAAACCTCACAGTTACCTTTTTACTTGGCCAGAGCATGCGCTTAATGCCGAACAACAACAGCAATTTAATACATTTTGCCAAAGACGTTTAAACGGTGAACCTGTTGCACATATTACGGGGCAACGTGAATTTTGGAGCTTATCGCTTGAAGTTAACGCAACAACTTTAATACCTCGACCAGATACCGAGACGTTGGTAGAGCAAGCTCTTGAAATGGATGTACCTGTAGATTCCAAGGTGCTTGATTTAGGCACCGGTACTGGTGCAATCGCACTGGCGCTTGGTAGTGAAATGCCTAACTGGAAAATTACAGCTGTAGATAGAGTAAGTGATGCAGTTGCACTGGCTACACGTAACCAGCAGCGATTGGCTATTAATAACGTTCACGTTAAGCAAAGCAACTGGTTTAGCGAGTTACATGGTGAGACATTCAACCTAATTGTCACTAACCCACCTTATATTGAAAGCAGTGATATACATTTAAATCAGGGCGATGTGCGCTTTGAGCCTTTGTCGGCATTAGTGGCGGATGATTGTGGAATGTCTGATATTAAACAAATAATTACGCAATCACGTGACTATTTGTTATCTAGTGGCTATCTTTTAATAGAACACGGTTTTGAGCAAGGTGAAGCTGTTCGTCATTTTTTCCAAAAAATGGCATTTGTGAATATTAAAACAGTGAAAGACTTTGGTGATAATGACCGTGTAACGTTTGCACAGTGGCCCTAAAGAATAATAATTGCCTGCTAGTGCGTTAAATAATGCCATGAAGGAATTTCGACTATGATGGGTGATTTTTTATTTTCAGATGAGCCAGAAGAAGCAATCAATGAGATTGAACTCGGTACCTGGAAAGTATTAATCGTTGATGATGAACCTGAAGTTCATGCTGTTACAAAACTAGCGTTGAGTGATTTTGAGTTTCAAAATAAACGCTTAGAATTTATTAGTGCGTACTCAGGTGCTGAAGCAAAAGAGCTTGTGAAAGAGCATCCAGATGCAGCCATTGTACTACTTGATGTAGTAATGGAGACCGATGATGCCGGTTTGCAAGTTGCTAAGTTTATTCGTGAAGAAGCTAAAAATAATCATATTCGAATTATTTTAAGAACGGGTCAACCTGGTCAAGCACCTGAACGACAAGTAATTATTAATTATGATATTAACGATTACAAATCTAAAACGGAGCTAACGGCTCAAAAGTTATTTACTGTTATTATGTCGAGCCTGCGCTCGTATCGGGATATTATTTCGATTGAGCAGTCACGCGAAGGGCTTGAGAAAATAATTATAGCGTCCCGTGATATTTTTTCTGCGCATTCAATAGAGCACTTTATTGAAGGCGTTATGCAGCAGTTAACTTCTTTACTCGGTATTGCTGATCAAGCTATGTATGCAACTACTTTAGTTGCGCAAAATCCTGAAGCACAAAATAATAAAAAATTAATTGTTTGCTCGGGTACCGGTGACTTTGAAAAAAGTGAAGGTAAAGAGCTCGATGAGGTATTACAAGCTGAACAGTTAAGTGCATGTCATCAGGCGCTTAATGAAAAAAGCATTATTTATAAAGATAACTACTTATTTGCGTATTGTAGCAGTGAGTACAATCATAATTCGATGCTATTTATATCAGGTATTCCAAAGGATTTAACGGATACTCAGCGCCATTTAATTAAGATTTTCTCTCAAAACGTGCAACTTGCGTTTGAAAATGTACAACTTCAGTCTGAAATAGAAGCAACGCAACAAGAGCTTGTTTACAGGTTAAGTGAAGCGGTAGAGCAGCGATCAACCGAGACAGGTAATCATGTTAAGCGTGTAGCACATATTTGTCATATATTGGCACAAGGGTATGGCTTATCTAAGCATGATGCTGATTTAGTAAGGTTGGCGTCGCCTCTTCATGATGTAGGCAAAGTGGGCATTCCTGATGCGGTATTAAATAAACCAGCAAAGTTAGACGCCCAAGAATGGGAAGTGATGAAAACCCATACTGATAAAGGCTATACTATTTTAAAAGACTCGCCGCATGAGATTGTTAGTGCAGGCGCAATTATTGCAAAAGAGCATCATGAAAAATGGGATGGCTCTGGTTACCCACAAGGTTTAAGCGGAAACGCAATTAATGTATTTGGTCGTATAGTTGCACTTGCTGATGTATACGATGCACTTCGCCATAAACGATGCTATAAAGAACCTTGGACACTGCAAAACGTAGTTGATGAAATTAACGCTCAAAAAGGCACACACTTTGAACCAAAATTGGTTGAAGTATTTAACGAGAAGCTTGATGAGTTAGAAGCGGTTCTTAACCGTTTTCCTGATTAAATTTTTATAAAACAGAAGTACAGGGGCATATGGATTATTTAGCAGTAAAGCATTCACACATGGCAATTGCGATGTTGAGTGTGATTTTATTTTATGTTCGCGCATTTTCGCGAATGGGCAGTGGTAAATTAGCAAAAAATAAAGCGGTAATGATTGGTAGTCATAGTATAGATACTTTGTTATTAGTGTCTGCACTTACGCTTATATTTATGGCTAAAATTAACCCGTTTGAACAATATTGGCTATTAGAAAAAATAGTTTTAGTGGTTATATATATTGGTATTGGGGCTAAAAGCGCCAGACAAACTAAAATGACGGCTAAAGTTGCTTACGTTTTAGTTAACACTGCTGTTATTTTAGCGATAGGTTATTTAGCGACGTCTAAATCAGCTTTTTTGCTTTAAGTAATACCTGACTATTTGAGCTTTATAGTTGTTTTATAAAGCTCAAATACGACTCCCTCTCAGAAAATATTCAAAAAAATCTCTATATTGGTATATAGCTTTAAAGTTAGGTAAACTACGCCTTCGTTTTCTAAAATGTTGCAGTATTAATGACTACCCTCGGGTTTGACGAACACGATGAATCTTATCTTGATGATGCTTACGATGAATTTACACCTCCAGCGATTTACCGCTGTATTAAAGCAGAGTCAAAATGGGACCCTCAGATAGATTTAACACCATGTTATGAAACTTTAACTGACTTTGAACAGCAAATTTCAGCGCTGTGTTTAAAAGTGAGTGATGAGCACGATTGCTTCGAAAAATTATTAGATATGTTTTACAGCGATTGGCTATTTAGTGCCTCAGGCTTAAAAGTGCCAGAATACAAATTAAATACATTAAGCTATACGCTTTCTATGCGTAGTGGCTCACCAACAACGCTTGCAATTATACTTTGTCACTTTTTACAACACGCTAACTTTGATGCAAATCTTAGTCTTACGCTGGGTGATGTTGGTGTTCATGTGGCGATAAGTGATGAAGAGGGCTATATAATTGAGCCAAGCAGCGGGCAACAAAGCTGGTATATCATCCCTGAAAACGCAGATGAAGATGATGGGCAAGAACAAGAGCCTTTAGAGTTAATTTTTGATGACGAAGTATATAAGCTATTTTTAGCTCAGCAAAAATGGTCTTTCATTAGCGAAAACAAATTTGGTCATGCTTTGACCTGTGTAGAGATGCTAATGGAGCTAATAGGCGACGACCCGTATGAGAGACGCGACAGAGGTTACTTATTAAATCAGCTCGGTTGCCCTAAAATGGCACGTGATGATTTACAGTTTTTTGTCGATGAGTGTCCGGACGATCCTGCAATAGAGATTATTCAACACCAAATAGAAGAACTAGAAGATAATAATAAAACGCACCATTAAGAATAGGAATAATTATGGTTGAAACTCAAAGCGCATTAATTACAAATGATGCCGTTGTGCTTGGTTTGCTTGCTGTTATTTTGGGGGTTATTTTTAAAACCTCAAACAGTGAGCGTCCAGCTTTAAAACGATTTTATAAATACGTACCTGCTTTACTACTGTGTTACTTTTTACCTTCGTTATTAAATACCTTTGGTATTGTAGATGGTAATAAATCTAATGTTTATTATGTGGCTTCGCGCTACTTACTGCCTGCTTGTTTAATACTACTTACCATTAGTATTGATTTAAAAGCTATTATTAACTTAGGCCCTAAAGCGCTCATTATGTTTTTAGTGGGTACATTGGGCATTGTTATTGGTGGGCCATTAGCTATTTTAGTAGTGAGTGCATTTGATCCAAGTATTGTTGGTGGTCATGGGCCCGATGCAGTATGGCGCGGTATGACAACCGTTGCGGGTAGCTGGATTGGCGGTGGTGCTAACCAGGCATCAATGAAAGAGATGTTTGAAGTGGGTGGTGATATATTTTCTGTAATGATTACAGTAGATGTAATAGTCGCGAATATTTGGATGGCTGTTTTATTGTTAATGGCAGCAAATCATAAAAAAATTGATGCTGCTACGGGTGCTGATACAAGCGCAATTGAAGATTTAAAAAAACGTGTTGAAGCCTATCATGCTGAACACGCGCGTATTCCTACTCTTAACGATTACATGACGCTGCTTGCAATTGCATTTGGTATAACCGGTTTAGCGCATTTTTGTGCTGACTTTTTAGGTCCGTACTTTGGCACTACTTATGAGTGGGCAAAAGAATACAGCTTAAACAGTAAATTCTTTTGGCTAATTGTTATATCAACAACGATTGGCATAGGCTTATCGTTTACTAAAGTTAGACAAATAGAAGCGTTTGGCGCTTCAAAGGTAGCCTCTAGCTTTTTATATATTTTAGTCGCATCAATTGGTTTGCACATGAATGTAACCGCTATTTTTAATAACCCTGGGTTATTTTTAGTTGGCGCAATTTGGATGCTAGTGCATGCAAGCATAATGTTAGTAGTAGCTAAACTAATTAAAGCACCGTTATTTTATATGGCTGTGGGCTCGCAGGCTAATGTGGGCGGTGCAGCGTCTGCACCTGTTGTAGCATCAGCGTTTCATCCGTCATTAGCGCCTGTTGGTGTTCTGTTAGCTGTACTGGGCTATGGTGTGGGTACTTATATGGCTTATATTTGTGGATTAATGATGCAAGCAGTTGCACCGTAAGGAATTTAAATGAAAGACCAAATTATTAAAATCAATGAAATTGAACTAGCAAACAACAAACCGTTTGTATTGTTCGGTGGTATTAACGTATTAGAATCTCGCGATTTAGCTATGCGTGTTGCAGAGCATTACGTAGAAGTTACGACGAAACTCAATATTCCTTATGTATTTAAAGCGTCATTTGATAAGGCTAACCGTTCTTCAATCAATTCGTACCGTGGTCCTGGTATGGAAGAAGGTTTAAAAATATTTGAAGAGATTAAAAAGACTTTCAACATACCGCTTATTACTGATGTACATGAACCGCATCAAGCAGCACCTGTTGCTGAAGTTGTTGATGTAATTCAGTTACCAGCCTTTTTAGCACGTCAAACAGATTTAGTTGTGGCGATGGCTAAAACAGGTGCAATTATTAACGTGAAAAAACCACAGTTTTTAGCGCCGCATGAAATGCGCCACATCATTACTAAATTTAATGAAGCGGGTAATAATAACATCGCACTTTGTGAGCGTGGTTCTAGCTTTGGTTACAACAACCTTGTGGTTGATATGCTGGGTATGGATGACATGAAAGCAATGGCGCCTGTTATTTTTGATGCAACACATGCGCTACAACGCCCTGGTGGACGAGCTGACTCTGCTGATGGTCGTCGTGCACAAGCTGCAGAGCTTGCTCGAAGTGGTATGGCGCTAGGTATTGCAGGTTTATTTATTGAGGCGCATCCAAACCCTAACGAAGCTAAATGCGATGGCCCATGTGCGCTAGCGCTTAGTAAGTTAGAAGGATACTTAACGCAAATGAAAGCTGTTGATGATTTAATTAAAAGCTTTGCCCCACTTGATACAAGTGCAAGCGATTTATAATTAAGCATGATGTTTATTAAAAAGCGACTCAGGTCGCTTTTTTTATGCCTTTAATATACACAAACTTATATGATGTATATAATCTCACGCATAAGAAAAACTAATTCTAAGCTTGGTTATTATGTCAAGACGGGTACCTCCATTAAACGCATTAAAAGCCTTTGAAGCGGCTGCGCGTCATTTAAGTTTTACTAAGGCTGCAGAAGAGCTCTATGTAACGCAGGCGGCAGTAAGTCATCAAATAAAAACACTTGAAGAGCATTTAGGTTTAAAGTTGTTTTTACGTAAAAACCGCTCATTATTATTAACTGAAGAAGGCCAAGGCTATTTTTTAGATATAAAAGAGATTTTTACTCAGCTTATTGATGCAACTGAAAAGCTATTAGCCCGTGGTGCTAAGGGCTCATTAACAGTTAGTCTAACACCAAGTTTTGCTATTCAGTGGTTAGTGCCTCGTTTGAGTTTGTTTAATGAGTTACACCCAGAGATAGACGTGCGAATAAAAGCACAAGATCAAGACGAAAACTCACTGACTGATGACGTAGATATTGCTATTTACTACGGAAGAGGTCATTGGAATGGCGTACAAGCGTACAAACTTCATACCGAATATTTAGTACCACTTTGTAGTCCTATGTTATTAAGCGGATTAAAGCCGCTTGATCAACCTAGTGATTTAGCGCATCACACCTTATTGCATGACACCACACGCAAAAACTGGAAAACGTGGATGAAAACTGCAGGCGTGCGTAACATTCAGGTAAATCAAGGACCTATATTTAGTCACTCATCAATGGTGTTACAAGCTGCAGTACATGGGCAAGGTGTGGCAATTGGTAATAGTGTATTAGCTAAACCCGACATAGATGCAGGGCGTTTGGTTATTCCGTTTAATCACAGTCTAGAAAGTAAAAATGCATATTACTTAGTGCTTCGCGAATCTCAAACAGAGCTTGGTAAAATAGTTTCGTTTAAAGAGTGGATGCTGAGCTTAGTAGAGCATGAGCAAGAACATGAGTATTAATAATGATTGAATGGTTTAAAAGCACCGCACAACCTGCAATTGCACAGTTTATATTTGCGCATGGTGCAGGTGCCGGTAGCGATTCTGACTTTATGCAACATATGGCAAAATTAATAAGCGAGCAAGGTGTTGATGTTGGTTTATTTGATTTTGAATATATGCAAATTGCTAAACAAACTAATAAACGTAGGCCTCCTGAGCGAGCGCCAAAGCTACTTATTTATTATGAGCAAGTGCTTGGTCAGGCGCAGCCAGATTTACCGTTATTTATAGGCGGTAAATCGATGGGCGGACGCATGGCATCAATGCTTGCGTGTAGCACAGAGCAAAGACTTTCGGGTGTTATTGCATTTGGTTATCCATTTCATCCGCCGGGTAAGCCAGAAAAGTTACGCACCGATCATTTTGCTGATATTGTTTGCCCTTTTTTAGTATTACAGGGCGAGCGAGATACATTTGGTACACGTGAAGAACTGTTTACTATGAAAATGCCAAAACAGCCTTTACTCACATGGCTGGCTGATGGCGATCATTCATTAAAGCCACGTAAAAAAAGTGGCGTAACTGAACTGCAAAATAGAGAAACAGCAGCGTTAAGTGCCGTTGAATTTATTAAGCAACAAGTAGAGATGTGTTAAGACTCGATTAGGGGATTAGATGATTAAATTATTTTTAATGGCCGGCAGTATTTTTTGTATGCTCTCGGTTATGTTAGGTGCATTTGCTGCCCATGGTTTAAAAAGCCGTTTATCGGAGTATTCATTAGGGGTTTTTAAAACAGCTGCTGAGTATCAAATGGTGCATGGCCTTGCACTTATTGCGGTGGCTATTTTAATCAAATGGGGCATAAACCTGAGTTGGGCTGGTGGTTTTTTTATAACGGGCACACTACTTTTTAGTGGCAGTTTATATTTACTCGCTCTAACAGATATGAAGTGGCTAGGGCCGATAACACCGCTTGGTGGATTGTGCTTTATTATTGGTTGGATTGTTATTTTAGTGCAAGTCGCACGATTTAAGTTTTAAAGAGTTTAAGGGTTAATATGTCTAGTGTTGTGATTTATTGTCGTAGTGGTTTTGAAAGCGATGCCGCTGCTGAAATAACGTTTCATGCTGCAGAGCAGGGTTTTGCAGGGTATGTAAAAGCAAAGCCAAATACAGGTTATGTTGTTTACGAATGTTTTGAAGCGCATCACAGCGACGAAATAATCAAAAAAGTCGATTTTAAAAATATGGTGTTCGCACGCCAATGGTTTGCCGGTACATTACTTGAAAACATGCCAGTAGAGGACCGTGTAAGTGCAGTAGTTGAAGCTGCTAAAGATTTTACATTGTGCTCAGAGCTGCGCGTAGAAACGCCAGATACAAATGAAGGCAAAGAGCTTTTAACGTTCTGTAAAAAAATATCAACGCCGCTTAAAAAAGCCCTCGAAAAACAAAATACAGTACTGCGTGAGCCAAAAGCAAACCGCCCAGTAATGCATGTCATGTTTTTAACAAACAATACGGCTTATGTTGGTTACTCGTATAGCTTTAATAATTCTCCATTTTTCATGGGTATTTTACGCCTTCGTATGCCAAGCGATGCACCGAGTCGTTCAACGCTAAAACTCGACGAAGCGTTTAATGTATTTATTCCTGAGCAACAACGTGAATCACGCGTGGCAGCAGGTATGCGCAGTGTTGATTTAGGTGCATGCCCGGGTGGTTGGACTTATCAGCTCGTACGCCGTGGTATGTTTGTAAGTGCGATTGATAACGGCCCAATGAATGACGATTTAATGCAAACGGGTCAAGTTAAACATTTTAGAGCAGATGGTTTTAAATATCGCCCAGAAAAAAGAAATATTACTTGGTTAGTGTGCGATATGGTGGAAAAACCAACCAAAGTGACTACGCTAATGATTGACTGGGCAGTAAATGCATACGCAAAAGAGTTTATATTTAACTTAAAACTACCTATGAAAAAACGCTTTGATAGTGTTTATGAATGTCTTTCGATGATAAGAAAAGAGCTTGAGAAACATAGCATTAATTACGAGTTACAAGCTAAACATCTCTATCATGATCGTGAGGAAATAACCGTTCATTTAAACGTTACTAAGGTGCCACAAAATTTGTATAGTTAATATGTAGAGGCTAAAAGTGGTAAAAAACAATATTAATAAATGGCAAAGTTTACTTTTTTTATCACTTTTAATCACAGGTTGTGGCGGCGGCGGAGAAGGTAGTGATTCAACTACGCCCTCTGGTAACGCTGCGCCCAGTGTTACGCTCTCTGTTAGTAGTAACGTTATTGTCTCTAACCAATCGTTTACTATTACTGCGCTTGCAAGTGATAGTGACGGGCAAATAGCCAATTATCAATGGCAACAACTTAGTGGTCCTGAATTTACATTTATTGTTAATGGCAATACGCTTACAGCCACTGCACCGAGTGTAACCACTGACACGACCTTTAGTTTTTCAGTTACTGTTACTGATAATTCAGGTGCTACTGCACAACAAGTATTTTCAGGCACTATCACTTCTCAAAATAATGCACCTACAGTTAATATTACAGGCCCAAGTAGTGCACTTGCTAACACACAAGTAAGCTTAGTTGCTAACGCTCAAGATACAGATGGAACCATAAGCACTATTAGTTGGATTCAGTCTGCGGGAGATAATGTTGATTTTAGCCAGTCAGATGGTGTACTTAGTTTTACTGCCCCCAATGTATCTGAAAATACAACGCTAGGCTTTAGCGTAACCGTAACAGACAATGCCGGTAAAAGCGCTCAAGCGAGTAAAACGGTTTTAATTAATCAAGTAAATAGCGCGCCAACAGTCATTGTTACAGGCCCAGAAGAAGCTGAAAAAGATGACATTGTAACCCTAGTTGCAGATGCACAAGACAGCGATGGTAGTATTAATAGCATAACCTGGCAGCAAACAAGTGGCCCTGTAGTTGAACTTACCCAAACAGAAACAAGTATTAGCTTTAATGCGCCCACTGTTGCGCAAAATACCAATGTAACGTTTGTAGTAACTGTTACCGATGACGATAACGCTACAAATAACGCCCAGAAAATAGTTGTAATATTAGCCCCAAATAACCCACCGACTGCCGATGATGTAAATATAAATGTGCAATATAACCAAGCCACAGAATTTAGCTTAGTGGTTAGCGACGCAGATAACGATAGCGTACAGATTGACTTTGGTGATGATTTAAATGGTGCGCAAATCAGTGTTATTGACGCCCAAGCCTTACGTTTTAGTTACACACCTCCTGCAAACAGTATCACTCCACAAAGCTATACGTTAACGGCGACTGATACAAAAGACACAACTGAATTTGTATTGAATGTTACCGTTGTTGATTCAACGCCCGCTACAATTAGTAATGTAACGCCCCAAAATAGTAATGAACCAGTATTTGTAGATAGCCCTGTTAGCATTACATTTTCAGATATTATGCTCGTGAGTACTTTAGCCGTTAACTCTAGTAGTGGTACTTGTACTGGAAGCGTACAAGTGTCAGCAGATAATTTTACTACTTGCTTGGCCTTAACTATTGAAAGTTTGTCGGGTACTACCAGCGACACAAGTACTTATTTTTATACTGTAAATTTAAGCGCAAGCTTTGATGAAGACACTCAATATATTGTTCGTGTTACAGCTGATTTAGCTAATTTTGATAGCACAACTATTTTGGCGCAAACTGCCACCTCGTTTACAACTTCTAGCCAAGATATAAAAATAACAGAGCTTTCATCTGTGCAATTTAGTAATGACTTACCTTGGATTGAACTTTATAACGGCACCGGTGCGACAGTAAATTTACAAGACTACTCTCTTAAAGCTCGCAGTATTAATATGTCTGATAGTACGTTGAGTGATGAGCAAATATTTACGCTGCCTAATAAAGAGCTTTTAAATGGCGCCTATATTATTTTACAAAGCCGCTTTGGCGATGATTTTTTAGCAATTGCATCATTAAATAACACTAAGCTTGTACTTGTTGGTAGCGCGAATGATCAAATTAGGCCTTATTGGTACATAAATGGTTTTGCAGAATTACTTAATAGTGCGGGTACACAAACTATCGACTTTGTTAAGTTTGGAAATTCAACCCAAGAGCCTGTAACAGCCTCGCAGTGGCAAGGCGAAAACGCTGCACAAATACTGCCAGAGCAGGGCGCCAGCTTAAAGCGTACGCTCGGCGCAACCGATACCAACCAAAATACAGACTGGAACTACTCAGTATTCAATACTCCGGCAGGGCCTAACGATATATCTTGCTCAATAGATGATGATGAAGACGGTATTCCAGATTGCGCAGAGGTAGAGGGGGCAACATTTGGTGGGCTGCCTTTATATGAATGGGGAGCGCGTACTTCACAAAAAGATATATTTATTGAAATAGATTATATGGATAGTAGTGATGTTGGAATAACGCCTCATCGAAATGCACTTGAAAAAATTGTTAGTGTATTTGCAAGTAAAGGCTATACCGTTCATTTTGATGTAGGTGACTTATTTGATCAAAATAGCGATATTGCGCCGCAAAACTTTGATTTAGGTGGCGGAAATGTTGTCCCTTTTAATAGTTATACTCCGTTTGAGTACGATTTAAGTAGCCCTAATTTGTTTGCTTATAAAATGGAATATACCGATATAACCCGCAGACCCATTTTTCATTACTTATTAATGGCAAGTAGTGGAAATGAAGATGGTAGTATTAGTGGGTCGGGTATTGCTGAGATCAGCGGTAATGATTTAATGGTAACTATGGGCGGCTGGGGCTTAACGCTCGATACGCAAATAGCAACCAATGTAACTTATAATTATCAAGCATCAACTATCTTTCATGAGCTAGGCCATAACTTAGGCTTATACCATGGTGGCGATGAAGAGGTTAACTTTAAGCCTAATCATTTAAGCTCTATGAATTATTTATATCAATTAGCGGGTTTATCAACAATAGGTAATAACGAAGGCGATCGTTATTATGAGCGTTTTTATCCCGGCAATGCTAGCTGCGATATTACACCAAATACTAATAGTCATTTAGGCTCTACAGATGATTTTATTATTGATTATTCAAGTGGTAGTTCAGCAGATTTAAATGAGAGCACAATACTTGAAGCACAGGGGCTAAATCGAAATGGCTCACTACCTGTTGATTTTAACTGTAATGCAATTAACACCGAAAGCTTAACCAGCTTTGATACTAACCAAGATAATACAATATCAATACTTAGTGATGTAAATGAGTGGAGCATGCTTAATTTGCAGTTTTATATGCAAAGTGCAGGTAATCGATTTGGCGTGCCAAATACTAATAATAGTAAGGTGTATAATTTACAAAGCTCACCTACTAATATTGAAACGCTGCCCAGTTATATAAAAGAAGCGCAGCCAAGTAGTGCAATTATTGCTGAGTTAAAAGCAATTAAAGAGCATTAATATGAAACTAGGGTTAAGTATTAAGTTTATTGTTTGTAGTAGTTTTTTAAGCTTACTAATAGCGTGTAGCGATACTAACAATGCACGTGAATGGTTACTAAAAAATGACAATTTATATTACAAAAATATAGCTATTGACTGGCGAGTTGAATCAGTAAAGGGCTGTAAGACATGCGTTATAAACCAAGATGTTGTTTATCAGCCTGAAGGCATTAGTAGTTATAATACGTTAATGCAGAGTCAAAATTGGGTGGCGGTACATGAGTTAAGTAAAATCAATGTTATCCGTTTAAAGATGCCAGACCAAACACCTTACTTATTCGTAGAGCGTATAAAAGGGCGAACACTAAAGCTGTTTGATCAGCAGCAAAACTACAGTATAAAAATTGGTGAAGTTACAGCCGTTAATTTTAACAATCAGCGCTTTAGTATTTTGATTAAAAAATTTGAAGAAGTAGATAAACAAAGCGTCGCATTACCAAGGCGTGCATCGCTTGAGTTTATTGTTTTAAAAATAGATTAAAAAAGCACCTTAGGTGCTTTTTTATCTCGGGTGCGGTGTCCTTCGGATATTAAAAAGTCAGCAACCTCTTAATTAACTACGGTATTTTGGTCGATAATTATCGACCCACAAACGTGTTGCACCACACACAGCTACAGGCATAACTATTAAGTTTACAAAGGGTATAGCCGTTAATAACATAACAGCAAAACCAAACCCGTATGATAAACCTTGCTTAGATTTTAAATCGTCTTTCATCTGTTTAAAGCCAATTTTATGGTTATCGAACGCATAGTCTTCGTATTGTACTGCGTACATCCAACAGGTAAACAAAACCCATAGTATTTGGCCAATGACAGGTAAAACCCAAAGTAGTATGAAAAAACCAATAGCGCGAGGAAGGTAATAGCACAGCTTTGTCCACTCACGGGCAAGCATTCTAGGTACATCTTTAACTAATTCGGAAAAACCATCATCGTTAATTTTTTGACCCGTTAAATAAAGCTCAACTTTTTCGCTTAATAAAGCATTGAATGGGGCTGCAATAAAATTAGTGATTATAGTAAATAGCATACTGTAGCTAAATAATACGACTAATACAGCAATTGGCCACATTAGCCATTCAAGCCAGCTTAACCATTCTGGTAGCATGTTACTGATGTAGCTAAAGCTATCACTTAGCCATCCAAATAAGAAAAACAACGAACTACCAAATAGCAGAACATTAATTAAAAGCGGGATAAGTACAAAGCGCTTTAACCCTTTTTGGCTAATTAATTTAAATCCCGAAAAAAAATATTCCATACCTTGTGTGATCTGCACTGTAACCTCAAAAAATATTTACCATTAGTTATAGTATAAATAGCTTAATAATTTTGAACAGTAATTTTAAGTAACAAAGTGTTAGCTTTAATGTTGCGGTTTTGGTTATATAGTAACTACAGGTGTTTAGTAATATGCAATTATGATTAATCAATGTAGACCAGATTAGTTTTTTTATTAATAAAAGAATGAACTTACTAATCATGACTATACTGAACTTTACTACGTAGAAAAAAAGCATCTACCAGAGGCTTTTTGTTGTATCAATATGTATAAATAATGCGAGCAAGTGAAAATGGGTACGGATAGGTTAAAAAAGTTATTATCTCACCAGCAAGGCATTTTATCTAAAATTGCATTAGGGGTACCTTTAAATGAGGTGCTTACTGAAATTTGTTTATCAATAGAGCAGATTATTGATGATGAATCTGCTAGGTGTTCCATTTTATCAGTTAAAGGCCAGCAGCTTTTTCATTGCGCAGCCCCTAATATTCACCCAGAGTACTGTAGTTTGCTTAATGGGGTTCACATAGGGCCAAAAGTGGGCTCTTGTGGTACTGCTGCATTTTCGAAATCGCGCACAATTGTAGAAAATATTGAAATCTCACCGCTATGGGAGGACTTTAAAGCTTTAGCGCTAAAGTTTGATCTTAGGTCATGTTGGTCAACACCTATTTTTTCAACTCAAGCTGATTTGTTAGGCACCTTTGCTATCTATCACAGCACACCTAAAACCCCATCAGAGCAAGATTTAGAATTAATAGATTTTTTTGTGCACTTTTCAAGTATCGCTCTTGAGAAAAGTAACGAATTTGAGAAGGCAAAACAGCTTGTCGTTAATTTACAGCACAGTAATGAAAAATTTAAAGCCTTCACCAAAGTAATGCCCGATCTCATCCTCATTTTAAGTGAAGATGGCACATATACCGATGTTTATGGTACCTCTAATGAGTTACTGCTTGATTCGACCACGGATCTTATTGGTGAAAATGTTAAAGACCTGCTTCCTCAAAAAGATGCGAAGATGATAATGGATGTCATCGAAACAACTCTATCGACTAACGAGATGCAAATTTTTGAATATGAATTAGATGTGCCAAAAGGAAGTATAGTTTTTGAGGGACGAGCTGCCGCTTTAGATCATTACAACCCCAATAGTCCTACAAAAAGACATGTAGTATGGATGGCCAGAGATATTTCAATAAAGAAAAAGGCTGAGCAAGAAGTTCATAAACTCGCCTTTTACGATCCATTAACTAACCTTCCAAATAGAAGAATGCTTAGCGACAGATTAAGCGCGTGTGTAGAGAGTGTTAAGCGTAATAAAAATATAGGGGCATTATTATTTTTAGACCTAGATAACTTTAAGCGTATTAATGACTCGTTAGGGCACAGTGCGGGTGATGAAGTACTTGTAGAGTTATCAAAAAGGTTAAGCGCAATAATAAAAGGCTCAGATACACTGGCCAGAGCGGGTGGTGATGAATTTATTATTTTACTCAAACACATAGGGCAAGATACAAAGCAAGCAATCCTAGAATGTAAAGCCGTTGCTAAAGAAATTCAAAGAGCTTTTCATGATAAGTTTGAAGTGGGCAACCTTGCATTTCAAGTAAGTTGTAGCATAGGTATTTGCCTAATTGATAGCGTAAATGCACAGGCTGACAATATATTAAAATTTGCAGATACTGCTATGTATCGTTCTAAAAATAAAGGAGGTAATAGCAGCAGCTTTTACGATCCAGCCTTGCAAACACTACTTGAAAAGCAAACAGAGCTAGAAACCGACATAGTGAGAGCAATTGCATCTAATGAGTTTTGTGCTTACTTTCAGCCACAAGTTAATACGCAGGGTGATGTTGTTGGTGCTGAAGCACTTATTAGATGGGACCACCCTCAAAGAGGGCTGATAACAGCAAACGAATTTATACCTATTGCAGAGCAATACGGACTTATTCAAAAACTACAAAATATTGTTTTGCATGATATATGTATTTTAATTAACGAGCTTAAAGCAAGCGCTATCATTGACGACTCGTTTAGTGTTTCAATTAATATTAGTCAAAGTCAGTTCAATTCATCAAATTTAAAAGGTGAGCTGTTCAACACTATCAATGAATTTGATATTCGAGCATCACAAATTAAGTTAGAAATAACCGAGTCAATGCTCTCTAGTGATATAGATTATACAATTAGGCAAATGAAAGAGCTCATTGCGGCTGGCTTTTTATTTTCGATTGACGATTTTGGAACTGGATACTCTTGCTTAGCTTACTTAAGTGCGTTTCCTGTTAAAGAATTAAAAATAGATAAAAGCTTTATTGATAAAATTTTAGATAATGAGATTGGCTTTAATATCGCGCAAACAATTATCAGTTTAGGAAAAAGCTTAAACTTAGTGGTCGTTGCAGAAGGCGTAGAAACAACAGAGCAGTATGACTTACTTAAAAAAATGAATATTGACACTATGCAAGGCTACTTAGTTGCAAAGCCGATGGATAAAGAACGTTATTTAAAATGGCATAGTGCTAATAGCAATCCGCAATAATACTTAATCAATTAGAGGGATTAAATCTGGCGGTAACTGTGTTAAAAAATTCTGCCTTGTTATCGACACGGTTTTCTTATCTCAAAATAGATCACTTAATTAAGCAAATTTGGTACGGAAATGCTCTCAGAGCTTAATTACTTAAAGGCCAATGTTTAATAATTGGGAATAACCTAACAGAGACTTCCCATATGCTAGGTCACTTTTACTTTTTCTAGCTCCTAAAATTCCCCAAACTATATGCTAAATAAGGACTAAAGATTTTTTGGTTAAACAATGCTAAGCTATGCTCGCTTGAATATATTATTTAAAGCTTAATAAACTTATAACAATGAATGGAAGCTTTATGCAGTTAGTCGATTTGAACCCTAATGATCCCGATGTAGTAAATGTATTTGACGATATAGACCGACTTATAAATTCTTTATACCCTGTTGCTACAGCGCAGTCTTTGGAGTTAAACGAATTAACCTTACCTAATGTGTATGCTATTGGTTTAAAAACTGAAGAAGGTATTATCGCTTGTGGTGCGATTGTAGAGAAATTTGATACTCAGCCTTATGGCGAAATAAGACGTTTATATGTAAAACCAAGTCATCGTGGTAAAGGGCTATCAAGACGTATTATGCAGATTTTATTACATCAAGCTGGCGAAAAGAAAATCCCGTTAATACGTTTAGAAACAGGTCCAAAGCAAATAAAATCAATCAATTTATATGAAAATTTAGGCTTTAAACGCTGTAGCAGTTTTGGCTCATATGTAGATAATCCACAAAGTGTATTTATGGAGTTAGGGCTTAGCCAATAAGCTTATTAACGCTACGACATGTTAAAGCTTAATGTGTCGTAAATATCTGGCCTCATTATTACCTTGTAATAAAAGTCATACTCAAACTATTAACTATAAAAGCAGCTTTTATAGTGATGCAAAAAATACTTCACTGTTTTTAACACCTGTCTTCGTATAAAATCTGCCTCGATAATTAGTGACTAACTTACAAAGCGAGAATTTTTATCTTTTCTAAAAGTAGCAATAAACAAATGAGCGAAATAACAGTAGTAACCCACAATGGTAATTTTCATGCAGATGACGTTTTTAGTATTGCGGTACTTAAACATGTTTTGCCAACGTTTAAACTGGTACGTACTCGCGATAAAGCGCTTATAGAGAGCGCCGACTTTGTAATTGATGTAGGTGGCGAATACGATCCTGAAACTAATCGCTTTGATCATCATCAACGCGGTGGTGCAGGCGAGCGAGAAAATGGTATTCCTTTCTCGTCGTTTGGTTTAGTGTGGAAAAAATATGGTTTAGCACTGTGTGATGATAATCAAGCGGTAGCCGACAGAGTGGATTCAGGCTTAGTTTCAACCATTGACGCCATTGATTGTGGTCATGTTGAAGGTGTATCAAAAGGGATAAGCCTGAGCCAAACAATCTCAATGTTTAATCCTACATGGGAAGAAGAAAGTAATTTTGATACCTGTTTTGATGAAGCTGTTGAATTTGCAGCTCGCATGCTTATTCGTTTTATCGCCTCAGCTCACGGAAGTGTAAATGCAAAAGAAATTGTTGCTAAAGCAATTGAAAATGCAGAAGACGCCAGAGTTATCGTGCTTGAAAAATACACACCGTGGAAAAAAACAGTGCATATTTTATCAAGTGATGCGCTATACATGGTTTACCCATCGCATTCTGGGCAATGGATATTACAAACAGTACCCGTTGAGCCTGGTTCGTTTGAAGACAGAAAACCGCTTCCTAAAGCATGGTCTGGTTTATCTGATCAAGCATTTGTAGATGAAACCGGTATTGACGACGCTGTATTCTGTCACAATGGTTTATTTATAGCGGGTACCAAGTCGTTTGAAAGCACAATGAAACTTGCCACCATGGCGCTTAGCGAATAACAACGCAGATTCATAACGAATACTAAGCATAACAATTTATATAGATTGTTATGCTTGTTATCTTAGCGTGGAGCATTATGTTTGAACTAAAAACAATCGCACTTTTTACTATTACAGCCTTAGCAGAAATAGTGGGTTGTTATTTGCCTTACCTTTGGCTTAAGCAAGATAAAAGCATTTTACTTTTAATTCCTGCGGCTTTAAGTTTGGCACTATTTGCATGGTTGCTATCTTTACATCCTACTGCAGCAGGGCGCGTGTATGCAGCTTATGGCGGCGTATATATTTGTGTTGCGCTATTATGGTTATGGGTTGTTGATGGCGTAAAGCTTACTATGTGGGATATTATTGGTGGTTTAGTTGCACTGCTAGGTATGGCTATAATTATGTTCGCACCAAAAAGTGCATAGCTGGCTCATACTCAATAAATAAAAAGCGCCTATTTATAGGGGAAAACACATATAGGCCCTGTCTTGGCTAAAAACCAAATGCACAGCTGCAATTTCTACCTCCAAAGATAAACACACCCTAGTGCTATTTAAAGTCCTATCTCGATTATTTTCAAACTGCCAATAAAATATAACAACTTCAATACGACAGGCAATACCTAACGCTACATATGCGCTAAGCAACTATTGAAGCTGGTGGATGTTATGCTGAGCGTTTTAGAAGTGCAGATTATATTCAATTTTAAAAATGCATAGGTATTACTTAAACACAACACGTTGGCTAAACTATGAGTAATATGAAGCGTGTAGAACACTCGGTTCTAATTCTTCAAAAGCAGATTCTATTACCAAAGTAACTCCAGATTAGTTTTATTGAATAGGGTAACTCATTTTTGCTAATAAAATTTATAAAGAGTCATTTAAAAACAGCCATTTTTTACAGCTTTTCTTATCTTTAATAATCATCAAAGTCCTATTTTATATACGCTGGAGGGCAATGCGTGATTGGTTGTTTTGTTAATATTAGAAATCACTCGTTACGAGTAAAAATACTTGTTGGACTTAGATCTCTATTTTTCTTTTAATGCGCGGCACTAGCCGAGTTGGCACTAATTAATTAAATAAAAGAGAAAGATAAATGAAAGAAACAACATCACTAGAACAAGCTCGTACGAGCTACAATGTTCGTCATTGGAGCCAAGGTTTTTTTGGTATTAATGATCAAGGTGATGTGTATGTTGCACCCAAGGCTCATGCCCCAGAGCAAACCATTGCATTAACAGATATCGCAAAGCAACTACAAGATAAAGGTTTAAGCTTACCTGCTTTAGTTCGTTTTCCGCAAATTTTACACCATCGTGTACACAGCTTATGCGGCGCATTTAATACTGCGATTGAAAACTATGGTTACCCTAAAGACTACCTATTAGTTTACCCAATAAAAGTAAACCAACAACGTGAAGTGGTTGAGGAAATAGTAGCAAGCCAAGCACAAGTAGAAAAAAAGCAACTTGGTTTAGAAGCAGGCAGCAAGCCTGAACTACTTACAGTATTAGCATTGGCTGAAAAAACCAGCGCCGTTATTGTATGTAATGGCTACAAAGATAAAGAATACGTACGTTTAGCACTTATTGGCGAAAAGCTAGGTCATAAAGTGTATATCGTACTTGAAAAGCTTTCTGAGCTAGACATGGTGCTTAGCCAAGCAAAAGAGCTTAACGTAAAACCACGCATTGGTATTCGTGTACGTTTAGCGTCGCAAGGTAAAGGTAAATGGCAAGCGAGTGGCGGCGAAAAATCAAAATTTGGTTTATCTGCATCGCAAGTTTTGCATGTAGTTAATCGTTTAAAAGACGCAAACCAGCTTGATTTACTTCAGCTAGTACATTTTCACTTAGGCTCACAAATGGCGAACATTCGTGACGTACGTTTAGGTGTAAGCGAAGCTGCGCGTTTTTACTGTGAGCTACGTAAATTAGGCGCAGAAATTGATTGCCTTGATGTAGGTGGCGGTTTGGCTGTTGATTACGACGGCACACGTAGCCAGTCGCATAACTCTATGAATTACAGCTTAGCTGAATATGCAAATAACATTGTGTACACCATAGGTGATACATGTAAGCAATATGAGCAACCAATGCCAACTATTATTTCTGAGTCGGGTCGTGCGCTTACGGCGCATCATGCTGTGCTTATTTCCAATGTTATTGGTACTGAAAGTTACACGCCAGAAGAGTTAGTAGCGCCAGCGGCAGATGCACCCCTTTTATTAAAAAATATGTGGGCATCGTTTGTGCAGTTAACTGATTTAACGGATGACCGTGCATTAATTGAAATTTATCACGACAGCCAAGGCGACTTAGCTGAAGCGCATAACCAGTTTGCATTAGGTTTATTAGACTTATCGCAGCGTGCGTGGGCTGAACAAATTAATATTCGTATTTGTTATGAACTTAACAAGCACATGGATAATAAAAACCGTTTTCATCGTCCTATTATTGACGAGTTAAACGTACGTTTAGCCGATAAATTTTTTGTAAACTTCTCGTTATTTCAATCGCTTCCAGATGCATGGGGCATTGATCAAGTGTTTCCGGTATTGCCATTAAGTGGCTTAACTGAAGCACCAAAAAAACGTGCTGTATTACTTGATATAACCTGTGATTCAGACGGTGCACTTGAGCATTACGTAGACGGACAAGGTATTGAAAGCACACTACCTGTACCAGAGTTTAGCGCTGATAAACCTTATTTAATGGGCTTTTTCTTGGTGGGTGCTTATCAAGAAATTTTAGGTGATATGCATAACCTGTTTGGCGATACGCACAGCGCGATTGTTAATATGGATGAGCAAGGCGTTGCAAGCATTACCGAGATAAACCAAGGTGACACTGTTGCTGATATGATGCGATATGTACATTTAGATGTTGAAAGTTTTCAGAAATCATATGAGCAGTTGGTAAGCGCAAAAATTGAAAAACACGAACAGCAAAGCGTTTTAGACGAGTTGCAAAGCGGCCTTGATGGCTACACTTATTTAGAAGAGTTATAAGCAATGTCGACTTTGTTTGGTCACGCAGATCACTCATTGTACTCAAATGGGATGACGTTTTTACGTCGTCCTATGGTGCAAAACATTAATGTAATTGATGCAGACGTAGTCGTTTTAGGCTTACCGTTTGATTTAGCGACATCGGGTCGCCCTGGTGCACGTTTAGGCCCTGATGCGATTCGTCGTGCGTCTGTTCATTTAGCATGGGAAGACACTAAGTACCCGTGGACGTTCCCGTTGTTTGAGCGCTTAAAAGTGGCAGACGCAGGGGACTTTACTTACCCTGTTGGCGATCCTGAGTATTTTACTGCGCAACTAGAAATGGCTGCTGAGCAAATACTTCGTCAAGGTAAAACGCTATTAGGTTTAGGGGGCGATCACTTTGTGACGCTTCCGCTATTACGTGCTCATGCAAAAATACATGGCAAAATGGCGTTAGTGCACTTTGATGCGCACACCGATACCTATAGCAACGGCTCGCGATTTGATCACGGCACTATGTTTTATCATGCGCCAATGGAAGGGCTAATTGATGTTGAGCACAGTATACAAATAGGTATTCGTACCGATTTTGATCAAAGCAAACATGAGTTTGCTGTGATTGATGCAATGCAAGCTAACGATTTACATGCAAATGATATTGCAGCGCAAATACTTAAACGAGTAGGTGACCTACCTGTTTACTTAACATTTGATATAGATTGTTTAGACCCTGCGTTTGCGCCTGGTACAGGCACTCCTGTGTGCGGTGGTTTAACGTCAGATAAAGTACTTAAAGTACTGCGTGCGCTAAAAGGCATAAACATGGTAGGTATGGATGTGGTAGAAGTATCACCGTCGTATGACCAAAGTGAGCTTACCGCTATTGCCGCAGCAACAATTGCTAGCGAATTACTGCATTTGTGGACACATAAAAATAAGTATTAATTTTACAAATTAAATACTACAAAAAAGGGTATGCGCAGGCATACCCTTTTTTAGTTAGAGGTATCGATTATTCTGCAGCTTAATTTCCTTTAACCAAATAACGCTTAGCCCAATAAGAGGCAGGTTAGTAGTAACAGGGTTAAATGCTTCAATAAGTAATTGTGGCTGCATTGCAACTACAGCGAGTAGAAGGCCAATTAATGCTAAAATATTTAAAATTACTAGGTGTTTATTTTTATAAAACACAAATAAACACAATCCAAATATAATTTCGCCAACACCCGCCGAACGTGTAATTAAGTCAGACACTTCTGCTGAAAAACCAGCACTGCCAGTCATTAATTTTTCAAGTGGTGCAATATGATAAAGCTTTGGAAAAAAGCCATGATATATCCAACTTAAACTCACTATGTAGCGAGCAAGTTGAATATAACCGCGATTATTTCCTAGCATTGTCAATACGCTCTTGTGCACTTGGGTGGCTAGATAAGTACTCTAAAAAGTCATTTACTTTTTCGAGGTGTTCGTTTTCGCTGGTATGGCTTTCTTGTAGGGCTTCTATTGCATCAGCAAAGTCATTACTCGAATACCCAAGCGACTCTAATTGAGTGAGTGCAAAGGTATCTGCCTCGCGTTCCATATCTCGTGAAAACCCTTGCTGAGCAAACGATGCACCCGTACCTAACGCAACCTCAGCAACCCCTTCTAAATCACCAAATACAACCGCTAGCACAATCGTACTTGCGGCAGATTGTGCTGTAATACGTACGCTATGCTGGTGGACTACATGGCCCATTTCGTGTAGCAATACCGCTTTTAGTGCATTGGGTTTATCGGCAAGTAAATTTGCTAAATCATCTGTAACCACGATACGGCCATGGGGTAGTGCAAACGCGTTAGCACCAAAGCTGTCTGATTTATAAAACGATAATCTATAAACCGATTGATCAAGCGATAACGCATTAAGCATACTTGTAAAATGTGCTTGTACTTTAGTTTGCTGCTCTGCGGGCAGCTCACTTGGGTCAAGCGCAATCTTTTTAATAAGTGTAAAGCTTTGCTCCCCCATTTGTTCCACAACATTACGTGGCAGAGTATCAACACTGTAAACAGCAATGGCAGGTACCGCTTTATAAAGTACTAACCACATAAAAAGTGGTGTAAATATGACTGCGGCTAAAATTGCCCATTTACTTTTTTCAAGGCGCTCCATTATGTGATGGTTATTTTCTTTAAATGGCCATCTGTAACTTACATCTTGAGGAATAAAACGACTGCCATCTTCAAAGTTTAGTTCGTCGGCAAGTCCTGCCATCCCCGAACTTAATTTTAGACTTGAGATTGCGTGGCGAGCTATAACGTGTTCATCGTTGATAACTTCAATGTGTGTGTCGCTAATAGTTGCAACACACACTTGATAGTTACTCGATGCGATGGGGAAAAAATGTCCCTTTACATGCATAGTGAGCTCTTAAGTTAGAGAAAGGTCAATATCAAATACGTTTGCAGCTTCTTCAGCAAATGATGATTGCTGTTCTTGCGCGGTATCAATTAGGTTTAATGCACCAGGATAAATAGTGACGTTAGTTACATCAGCGAGCATTTTTGATGTGCGTACTTTTGTCCATGGGTATGCAAGACCTAGAGAAAATACAATAGCCAGCATATTAGTTAATAGTAAAACAGCGAAAGGAATTGGTTTTAGCTCTGATTTAAATGTAACAATGCCTTCAAAATGGCTGTTATCAAAAATGTGATTTCTAATAGCGGCGTGCCATACAGCAGAAACAATGGCAATCATTAGCACATAGGCAATCATCATAAAGATAGGAAGCATAACCATAGCTGCAGAGTTTTCTAAATTTTGTTGGTTTTCAATATCTACTAAGTTGAGGCCAAATAATCCTAAAATCCCCATAAATACCACCATGGTGATAGAGCTCACTACAAAGCAAATAAGCGCTGTTAGGTAATAGGTTTCGCCTTTTAGATTTACAGTAAGCGGTTTGTCACCGTAACTAATATTGCTATGTATATAGCTATCAATACGTTTTATAACGTAAGGCATTAATAAATAAAGCGTAAATATGCTGGCGATAGGCAAAAGTATAAAGTTAACAAAGGCTTCGCCATAACTGCCTTTAAAAGCAAAGCGAACATTACGATGGCGGGTCATACGCAGATTAAAACGTAAACCTTGGTTAATAATCCATGGCATTAAAAAGATAAAACCAAGAGCAATAAACAGGCCTAAAATAGGCATAAAGCTAATAGAGAATGTATAAATAAAAAATACAACAACCGCTAAAATCCGACCTTTTAAAATTTGTATTGGCGTTGCTAGGTAGTCAAAACTATGACCATCTATGCGGGTGTGGCCGTAAAAATAGCGATGCGAACGTACTTTAGCCCACGCTGAGTATATGCCAAGCGTAATAACGCTAAGTAATATATTTACAATCCAAATTCCAAAAAACTCACCGCCTTTACCACTAAACTGCACTTTTCCGCTAAAAATTGGTTCAGCAGGCTCATTTATTGGTGGGGTTGTTTCAGATGGGGTAGGGTGTATTGATTCCATTAAAATTATATCCATGTTGTTTTTTTGTTAATTTACCCATTTTTAGTGCAAAATTCAATGTTTATAATTATCCAACCCTTCTGTAAACAGCTATAAATAGGCGTTTTAAGTATTGAGTTAAATACTCTAATACTTTTTTATAAATAAACCTCGCTGGTTTTATTTATTTGGCTGGTAACTGGGATCTTTAGCTTTTTAATATGCGATTTAGCTACTATACATAGTTAATGCTGCTTAAATGTAATGGCATTAATTATGTATTAAGCACACCTACGTACAATTAAGCTAATTGATTTATATGCCAAAATAATAGATTGTAAGAGTAGTAGGGATGTAAATTTATTTAGGTTTTACAGCTTTTATCACCGCTTTAAATAACATTAGGATATTTATTATGTTTCAAGCAGTCGTGCTAGGGGGATTAGAATTTAGCCCGCTGATTGTTTATTTCCCAATTGCGTTTATTTTAACAGCGCTGACTCGTTTTGCTTTGCATCGACTAGATTGGCATGACCGTATTTGGAAAGTGGCTTGGTTTGAAGTGTCACTATTTGTTTGTTACTTGGCACTGGCCGTCTATTTACTAAGTGGAAGATAAATTGAATGATTAAATATCTGCGTATTACTTTTACTATCTTGGTTGTTATAGCTGCGGTTTTTGCTGGGCGTTGGGTATGGACTGACTACATGCATACTCCTTGGACGCGCGATGGTCGCATTCGAGCAGACATAGTTACAGTTGCTCCAGACGTATCGGGTTGGGTGACTGCTTTAAACATTAAAGATGGTCAAAACGTACAAAAAGGCGAAGTACTTTTTAATGTCGATCAAAAGCGTTACCAAGCAGCGCTTGATAAAAGTAAAGCCAATACAGAAAATACGCTATATACATGGGAGCTTGCTAAACATAAATACGAAAGACGTGTTGAGCTAAACACTCAACAGGCAATAAGTGAAGAAACGCTAGAATCAACACGTATCAATACTAAAATTGCTGAGGCAAATTATAACCTAGCTAAAACAGAGCAAACAATTGCGCAATTAAATGTTGATAGAACTAAAATTGTTGCACCTGCATCGGGGCAAATAATTAATCTGAATTTACGCCAAGGTAACTATGTAGCTCAAGGCACCCCTGTGTTTGCTATTGTGCGGTTAGATTCGTTTTACGTAACAGGTTACTTTGAAGAGAGTAAAATACCGCTTATTTATCCTGATCAAAAAGCTAAAATAGCGCTTTTAAGTGGTGGTAAGCAATTAACAGGGCATGTAGTGAGTGTAGGTAAAGCAATTGCAAATACGAATACACAAAGTAACGGACAACTTTTACCGCAAGTGCAACAAACATTTAATTGGGTGCGCTTATCACAACGTATTCCTGTTGATATTAAGTTAGATTCATTGCCCGAAGATACACTGTTAAGCGCAGGAATGACCGCCACAATACATCTCGCTACACGTTAAGGGGAAGACAGTGGGCGTTGTATTACAAAATTTGTTTTTTCCTAAAAAACAGGCAATTATTTTTGCGACTAAGGGCGTTATAGCCATGGTAATGGCGCTTACTATTGCTATGTGGCTTAATCTTGAAAGACCTTATTGGGCGTTAGTCTCGGCTATATTTTTGCAATTACGCCCGCAAAGCGGATTAGTTATTGAAAAAGCAATTTGCCAAATAATAGGCACCATAGTGGGTGGTTTATTTGGCATATTGCTTTTAACTCAGCTAATTCTTTACCCTTATTTAGCGCTCGGTGCACTTGCATTATGGTTGGGGGTAAACTCTGCGTTATCGGCAATGGTACGCCAAGCAAACTTTGTTTATGCGTTTGCTATGGCAGGTGTAACAGCCGCTATTATAGTGCTTTTAGTGATGGTTACTCCGGCAATGGTAAGCAGTCAAAGCATATTTGATATTGCACAAGCGCGCGTGAGTGAAATAGTAATAGGCTCAATATGTGCAGGGCTTGTGAGCCATTTGTTTTGGCCTGTAAAAGTTAAACACTTACTGCAAGTACAAGCGCGGTCGGTTATAAACCAAACGTTAGATTATTTAGTAACTGAGCTTGATTCTAAAGGCTCGCACGAAAATCGCCATCAGCAAATTGATGGCATTATGGCAACATTAGGATCTATAAACGAAGACTCCAGCGCAGTAAGGTACGAAGGACCAAAAGGTCCAGGGCGCTCACGTGCTGCAAATCAATTGTCGCAAAAAGTGCTTTCTTTACTGGCTTCAATTCAAATAATTGGTCGTCTGCAACGAAACCACGCTGACCTTATTACTCCCACATTAGACAAATTAATAAGTAAACTTAAACACGTATTCGCGCAAATTAAAGAATCTGACGATTTTGATTACTGCGCCGAACAAGTTAAAACGCTGCGTAAAGAGCTAACCGACTATAGAGCAAATACGGTGTGTGATTCGCCATTTGAATCTCACATGCTCAATGTGAGTTTAGAAGTGGCAGCCGACTTAACAATTTTACTACGCGCATACAGAGCTTTAGAACAACGCGATAAAACATTATTAAATGCACCCAGTATGCTTACATATCGTGACCCATTAGCTGGCATTATTGTTGGATTTAGAACTGCTTTGGTGTTTTCTATCGGTGCATTTATTTGGATTAATACTGGTTCTTCAGCTGCATTATTAATTATGATTTTACCGGTCATATTTTCGATAATGCTGGCGCGAATACCCTTGGCTATTTTACAGGTTGTAATTAAACGTTTATTGGCTGGTATAATTGTTGCCACTTTTGTAACTATTTTTTATGCGTTAAATTTACTGTCGCAAAGTGGAGGGCAATTAGAAATATTATTGCTTGTATTAGCTGGTCCGTATTTTTTGGGTTTGCTGTTACTCGCTGATCAACAAACGCTGCCATACGGCTTAGGGTTTTGTATTCCATTTACTATTTTGGTTAGACCCAGCATGGATATGAGCCTAGCATTTTCAATTGATTATACACTCAGCTCTGCAATCGCTATTTTTGCTGGCGTGAGTATTTTATTTTGGATTTTTCAGTTATTTACAGGACCAAGTGTTCAGTTACTTGTTCATCGTGTTTTTAAGGCTACCTATAAAGATTTACTCGAAATAAATACCCATCAAACTCCGAGTATTTGGTACAACCGCCGCATGGCAGATAGGTTAATCCGCTTAACTAATTACGATCAGGGCTCACACTCACGCGCCATTACTGACCTTGCCCTAACCGGCTTAAACTTAGGACATGCCTCAGTGCGATTAAACTCAATTTGCGAAAACCTTGCTGGTGACACAAAGCTAAAATACTTAAATGAGTGGCAACGCACGTTGGCTGATGCATTTATGCTGGCTACCAAAGGTAAGTTTGATGAAAACTTTAAGCAAGCGTCTGATAATCTTTATAACGAATTAGCCGCATCTGTTGGTGATTCAAATCAATTAGAAGCGATAAAAGGGATGTTTATTCGCATTAATCTGACCTTTGAAAGAAGTGCCAGCAAGATAAATTAACCCCATTCGCTGCTTTCGAGTTCAGATGTTATAACGAAATCTGTTATACTTGATGGACAATTTTATGGGGCTGTTATGATTTCAAAAAACCAACTCAAACTTATTCGCCAACTTGGCCAAAAAAAGTACCGAAAGCAATATAATCAATACCTTGTACAAGGTGAAAAAAACGTACTTGAGTTATTAAACAGCCCATTAAATGCGGTTAATATTTTTGCTACAAACGAATTTATAAATGCGTACCAAAGTGAGTATCAGCACGCTAATTTTATTGAAGCGGATGAAGAAACCCTCACTAAAGCGAGCACATTAGTTAGCAATAATGCAGCCATTGCTATTGTTGATATGCCAAAGGCGGATTTACCACAAGCAAATGGCTTAATACTCGCGCTTGATGGCGTATCAGACCCTGGTAATTTAGGCACTATAATTAGAGTAGCCGATTGGTACGGTATTAAACATATAGTAACTAGCACCGACAGCGCAGACGCTTACAACCCTAAAACAATTAGCGCCACAATGGGCTCGTTTGTAAGGGTATCGGTAAGCCAAGTAGATTTACCTGATTACTTACAGTCTTTAAATTTACCTGTTTACGGTGCTTTTTTAGATGGACAAAGTGTACATAAAACCCAATTTACGGGCTCAGGCGTTTTGCTAATGGGCAGTGAGTCGCATGGTATACGCGAGACATGTGCAAAGTTAGTGACCAATAAAATAACCATTCCCGCTTTTGGTGGTGCAGAGTCACTTAATGTTGCAATGGCGACCGGTATTATTTTAGATAACTTTAAACGACAAGCTTAATCTATTAGTAAATTATGGGTTAAATTGTTTATGACAAATAACAATAATAAATTGGTAATAACAATAAGATGCGCTTAAGCACTATTAAATTAGCGGGCTTTAAATCGTTTGTAGAGCCCACTAAAATTCCATTTCCTGATCAAATGACGTGTGTTGTAGGCCCTAATGGCTGTGGCAAATCTAACGTTATTGATGCAGTACGATGGGTGCTAGGTGAAAGCTCTGCTAAAAACCTGCGTGGCGATGCCATGACCGACGTTATTTTTAATGGATCAACTAATCGTAAAGCCATATCACAAGCTTCTGTAGAGCTTGTTTTTGATAACGATAAAGGTAGTCCTTCAAACACATTTGCCGACAGAAACCAAATTGCCATTAAACGCTTAGTAACGCGCGACGGGCTATCGCTGTACTTTTTAAATGGCAGTAAATGCCGTAAGCGTGATATTACCGATATATTTTTAGGTACAGGTCTTGGTCCGCGTAGTTACGCAATTATTGAGCAAGGGATGATCTCGCGCTTAATAGAAAGTAAACCACAAGAATTACGCGTATTTTTAGAAGAAGCTGCTGGTGTTTCTAAATACAAAGAGCGCCGCCGCGAAACACAAACACGCATTAAAAGCACCCGCGAAAACCTTGAGCGTTTGTTAGATGTGCGTAAAGAGCTGCAAAGCCAGTTAGATAAATTGGCTGTGCAGTCGGTTGATGCAAAAAAATACCGCGAGTTAAAAGCGCAAGAGCGAACGTTAAAAGGGCAAATTGCGGTTTTAAAATGGCAAAAGTTACATCAGCAACAACTTGAAAAAAGTACTCTAATTAAAAAGCTGAACGATCAAATTTCGTTTTTTAAAACTGCTAACTCAGGGCATGACGATGTACTTGCAAGCTTAGAAGGGCAAGTACAAGCTCAGCAAGATAAACTAAGCGATGCACAACATCAGCAACATGTAATACACACCGAGCTTACCCGCGCTGAGCAACAGCAAATAAATGTAAAGCAACAAACTCAAACGCTTAAACAAAATTTAATTAAATTACAGCAACGCCAAACCCATAGCACTGAAGTTAAAACGCAGCAGCAAATTGTGTGCGAGCAACTAAATGAAACCCTGCAAGAGGCAAGTGAAAACGCGTTAATGTGCGAAGAGCAAGTAAGGAAGTTAACGCATGAGCTTGAGGAATTATTAGCACTGAAGCAGCGCCACAATACACACTGGCAAACTTTGTGTGAGCAACAGCAGCAACTTAATAATAATGCGCAACTGCATAGCAGTCACATTAAACAAACTCAGCAGCAAATAAGCCACGTTAACGAGCAAATTGATCAGTTAAATGCGCAGCTTACTGACTTACAAAGTAGCGATGTAGAACAACAATTAACGCAGCAAACACAGCAAACACAAACATTAACCCAAGAACTTGCCGCTAAACAAACAGCGCACACGCAGTGCAGTGCTAAGCTTGAAGTGCAAAATGAGCGTGTTAATAACTCACAAAAGCAATATTCGACGCTTACTCAAACAATAAATGAGTTAAAAGCCAGTATAACGGGGCTTAAAAGTACATTAGGGCTTGATGAAGAAAGTGAAAGTACTAATGGTTTGTTTAATCAGCTAAGTGTTAAAGAAGGCTTTGAGCCCTTAATAGAGCAAGCACTTAAATCGCTAGAGCACTTAAATGTAAGTGAGCAGCAAGCTGATAATAGTGTGTGGCCAATTAGTGGTAAGCACATTGCTGAAAATAGCTTAGCGGCATTCATAACAAGCGGCGTGTACCCAGATCATTTAACGCGCATTGCTTATAGCGAGAGCGGTGATCTAACGCTCTTAAAAGATGCTTATTATACAGCCGTTATGGATAAAAACGGTGCTTTATATGGTCGTAACTGGCATGTAAGTGCCGATCGAAATGCCGAAAACTCATTGCTTTTAAAACATAAGCAGTTGCAGGATAAAGCTCAGCAGTTAACCAATGCCGAGGATGAGCTAAAACAAGTAACACACACTCGTGATGAACATACAGCTGATCAAATAAAGTTAATTAACGAGCAAAGCGAGCTAAAAGAAGCCATACATGAGCTTGCGCAAAATATAGCAGTAGCCGGTACACGCAGCGATATGCTTAAACAGCAAGTAGCGCACTTTAAGCTGCAACTAGAAAAGCTACAGCAACAAAAACAGCAATTAACCACCCAGCTTTTGCAATTAAATACCGTGCTTGATGAGCAAACAGAGCAATTTGAAGTGTTAAATGAGCAGCAACTCAACTTAACGGATGAGTTAGACGCTGCAAATAGCCTGCGCTCACAAAGTGATAAAAGTTATAGCGAAGCATTAAGCATGCTTGAGCAATATAAAACGCAAGCGCATAAGGCAACGCTCTCAGAGCAAAAGGCACGCAGTGAATGGCAGTTAAGCCAAACCAAATTGAGCCATGCAGAGCAAGAGCACGTTAGTGCATCTGAAGGTGCACAAGAATTACTCAATGAAATAGAAGAACTGCTTATACCAGAGCAAGAGCTTAGCGATAAAATAACGCAGTTTTTAGTACAGCATCAAAAAGGTGAGCAGGCCCTGGTAATGCTACAAAAAGAATTAGCTCACGCTAAAGAAAGTTTAAATAGCAAGCAAGCAAGTCTTAAAAACTCACAAGGTGAGCTGGTGGGCTTGCAAGAGCAGCATCAAAAGCTAACAATTGAAGAGCAAAGCTTACTAATAAAAGCGCAAGTTGCGCTCGAACCATTAGAAGAGCTAAAGCAAAGCTTAAAAGCAATACTTGATGAATTACCTGATTCATTGAATTTAAGTGCAGCGCAAAATCAGTTAACCGGATTTACTAATCAGTTAGATAAATTAGGTGCAGTAAACTTAGCGGCAATAGAAGAGTTTGATTTAGCTAAAGCTCGTAGTGATTATCTTGATAATCAATTAGATGATTTAACAAAAGCGTTAAGTACCCTTGAAGGTGCAATTCGTAAAATTGATAGTGAGACCAAAACACGCTTTAAAGCGACGTTCGATCAAGTTAACGAAGACTTTGCAGAGCTATTTCCTAAAGTTTTTGGTGGTGGTAGTGCGTATTTAGAATTAACCAGTGACGATTTACTCGAAAGTGGTGTTAGTATAATGGCACGACCACCGGGTAAGAAAAATTCAACAATTCATTTGTTAAGTGGTGGAGAAAAAGCGCTGACCGCATTATCATTAGTGTTTTCTATATTCAGGCTCAATCCAGCTCCTTTCTGTATGCTGGACGAAGTAGATGCACCATTGGATGATGCCAACGTTGTGCGTTTTTGCCGTTTGGTTGAAGAAATGTCACAATCAGTGCAGTTTATTTATATTAGTCATAATAAAATTGCGATGGAAATGGCTGGTAGATTAACCGGTGTTACTATGGCAGAACCTGGCGTATCGCGTATGGTTGCTGTAGATATAGAGCAGGCTGTGCAACTTGCACATGCATAAATTTTTATAACAAGTGTATTATTTTTAATTAATATACAGGTTTTAGGCATATCAAATAATAAAAGGTGAGGGGATGGCCGAACAATTAAGATGGGTTTTAATCATTATCAGTGTAGTTGTCATTGGTGGTTTATTAATACATGGATTGTGGTCTGTGAGAAAAAAAGACCGCCCAGAAGTATCTGATAACGAGCGGGTTGAGCCATTACAAGAAAGCGCATCAGCTTCATCTAAACCGTTTCGAACTGAGGCTGAGCCAAAAGAGCCAATGCAAAACGAACGTGATGAGCCACAGTTTGGCGAGCTTAACTTTGATGCAAATGAGCCGCAAATAGATACAAGCGTGCCAGAAGTGCCGATTGAAGATGACCTAGAAATAGTTGATGACCTAGAAGCAAAAGAGCAAAGCGCTGAAGAAGCACCTGCCCAAATGTCTGACTTTGTTATTGTACATATTCAAATGCCAGAAGAGCTTAGTATGCAGGGCAGTAAATTATTGCCAGCAGTTAACACTTTAGGTTTTAAATATTCTGAGGAAGGCTTTTTTAATCGCCACTTAGATCCGGCTGGTCAAGGCCCTGTTTTATTTAGATTAGTAAATATGTACAACCCAGGTACGTTTGATATTGATAATATGGAACAGTTTAGTACCGCTGGGGTAAGCTTATTTATGACGTTACCGTGCGACGGCGATGGTCTAGCTGCATTTAATATGTTGCACAGCGCAGCTAAAAAGTTAGCGGATGAATTTGGTGCACAAATTTTAGATGCTGAGCGAAATGAAATGACAGTAGATCGCGTAAGACAATATGTTGAGCAGGTTCGTTCTTTTTCAGCGTAAATAACGCATACATTATATTTTTATAAGCCACTGGACGGTGAATCGTCAAAGTGGCTTTTTTTATGTTTATTGAGGTTTAAATGTCTAGCAGCATTAGTGAGCAAGTTAATCATCTTCGTACTACATTAGAGCAACACAACTATAATTATTATGTGCTCGACACCCCCAGTATTCCTGATTCTGAATACGATAGGTTATTACGCGAACTAAGCGCACTTGAAACCGAGCATCCTGAATTTTTAACCGCCGACTCACCTACACAAAAAGTAGGCGGTGCAGCACTTAGTAAATTTGAACAAGTAGCGCACCAAGTACCCATGCTCTCACTTGATAACGCCTTTAGTGAAGAAGAATTCACTGCGTTTAATCGCCGTATAAAAGAGCGTTTAATGAGTACTGATGAGCTTACTTTTTGTTGTGAGCCAAAACTTGATGGTTTAGCTGTATCAATTATTTATCGTGATGGTGTGCTTGTACAAGCAGCGACTCGAGGTGATGGTTTTACCGGTGAAAACATTACTCAAAATGTAAAAACAATTCGTAATGTACCGCTTAAGTTACGTGGCGATTATCCGAAAGAGCTTGAAGTGCGCGGCGAAGTATTTATGGATAGCGCAGGTTTTGACAAACTAAATACTGAAGCAGAAAAGCGTGGCGATAAAGTATTTGTTAACCCACGTAATGCAGCAGCCGGTAGCTTACGACAACTCGACTCTAAAATTACCGCTAAGCGCCCACTCATGTTTTACGCATATAGCACTGGGCTTGTTGCCGATGGCAATATTCCCCAGGATCATTATCAGCAATTAGAAAAGTTGACTGATTGGGGTTTACCTCTGTGCCCAGAAACAAAATTAGTTGAAGGTCCAAAAGCCGCGCTTGAGTACTACAGCGATATTTTAACGCGCCGTAGCTCACTTAAATACGAAATTGATGGCGTAGTAATTAAAATAAATGAAAAAGCCTTACAAGAGCGCTTAGGCTTTGTAGCTCGCGCACCTCGTTGGGCTATTGCGTATAAATTTCCGGCACAAGAGGAAATAACCCAACTACTTGATGTTGATTTTCAAGTCGGTCGTACTGGCGCCATTACACCTGTTGCACGTTTGAAGCCTGTTTTTGTGGGTGGCGTTACCGTATCAAATGCAACACTGCATAACAGTGATGAAGTTGCACGTTTAGGTGTAAAAGTGGGGGATACGGTTATTATTCGCCGTGCAGGTGATGTAATCCCACAAATAACACAAGTTGTACTTGAACGCAGACCTGATGATGCCAGAGATATTGAATTCCCGACGACTTGCCCAATCTGTGATTCTCATGTTGAAAAGGTTGAAGGCGAAGCTGTAGCCCGTTGTACGGGTGGACTTGTATGTCCTGCACAGCGTAAGCAAGCTATTAAGCACTTTGCTTCGCGCAAAGCGCTGGATATAGATGGTCTTGGCGATAAGATTGTTGATCAGTTAGTCGATAGAGAACTTATAAAAACGCCTGCTGATTTGTTTATTTTAAAACAGGGGCATTTTGAGTCACTTGAACGTATGGGACCTAAGTCAGCTAAAAACTTAGTAACAGCACTTGAAGAGGCTAAAGGCACTACGCTTGCTAAGTTTTTATATTCATTAGGTATTCGAGAAGCCGGGGAGGCGACAGCACAAAATTTAGCTAATCACTTTCTAACCCTTGAAAATGTAATAAATGCCAGCATTGATAGTTTAACGCAAGTAAGTGATGTAGGCGAAATAGTAGCTGCTCATGTTCGTGGCTTTTTTGATGAAGAACATAATTTAGCAGTTGTTAATGCGCTGATAGATCAAGGTGTAAACTGGCCAGCGTTGAGCGCACCTTCTGAGGAAGAACAGCCGCTCGCTGGGCTTACATATGTACTTACAGGTACACTTAATACACTTAATCGCAATGATGCAAAAGCACGATTACAACAACTTGGTGCCAAGGTGTCTGGTAGCGTATCGGCTAAAACAGATGCGTTAGTGGCGGGTGAAAAAGCAGGTTCAAAACTAACAAAGGCACAAGACCTAGGCATAGACATACTAACTGAAGATGAATTAATTGAGTTGCTTATAAAGTATAACGGTTAGGAAAATGACAATGAGCCGATATGGGCCAGAATACTGGGATAAGTACGGAAGTTACCGTACGCCTATTGCATTTCATTTAAGTGTGCTTGTGCTATTACGCAGTTATTTTATTTGGGTTATTGCGGCTTTAAGCCGCAGGCCTGAACTAGATTTAATGTCATTATTTTTTAAAAATAAAAATGATTTTTTTATCGCAATAACAATTGGAAGTATTGCAATAATACCGACTATTTTATTTTGTTTTCGCAGACCACGAGATTCACACAGTGCAAGCAACAGGTTAGCAAGAATATGGCGACATATGCGCTGGCCTCTTATTTTATGTGCAGTTGTTGATTTAACATGGTTAAGTGTTCAAGCAGCGCATAGCCATTATCGATTTTCATCATTTTTAGCAGTACAAATGATGATTGTTTTATGGGTATTATGGTATTTGGTGAAAAGCCGCTATTTAACTGTTTTCTTTAATGATTGGCCTGAGCCGACAGAAAAGGCATCAGAAGAAAAAAAGCGACTTAAAAGGGATTAGTTGTGGACGCCGTAAATAGAAAAATAGCGATAGCTATATCGATAATAGGCTTTGTGCTTATTATTTTAATGATTAGCACTGAGCTTTTAGAGTTTATGTGGTTTAAAGCGTTATTTGGGTTATGGGTATTTGTTTTTTGCTCAAGCGTTTATCGGTTAACGCCTTTATTTAAATCAAGAAACAGGTTAGAGGATTTTATTCAGCGAGACGCCCAACACTTATTACTTTTTAGTTTGATGGGATTTTTTGATAAAAAGCACGGTCCAGATTGGTTAGTTATTGAGAGTATTGAACGTATAACGACAAAGGATGATGGGCTAATAATTTACAGTAATAACGAGCGCCAAATGAGTGTTAGTTTACCTGTAAAAAAAGCAGAGCTAGATAGTTTTATTAAACGAATACTTACCGACTCAGAAAAACAAAATATTACCTTTAGCTAAGAAAATTACCTTTAAGATTGAACGAGTTTTAGTCTTAAACGGTCAACACTCCTTAGCTGATCTTTAGTGTATTAAATAACGTAATAATTAGCCGTACTTTTTATGACTTTATAAAGTATAGCTAATCAACTATTCAATGAGGCTATTATGTTGAAGTGGAATGATGTTATTAACTTTGCCACCAATGGCAATCCTACCCCAAGTAAAAAAGTAGTCAAAACTGACGAGCAGTGGCGGATGCAACTATCAGAAGATGAATATTACGTAACACGTAAAAAGGGAACAGAGCGCCCAGGTAGTTCGGGTAGTTGTACATTACTCGAACCTGGCAAGTATGTGTGTATTTGCTGTGATAATCTATTGTTTGATGCTGATGAGAAGTTTGATAGTGGTACTGGTTGGCCGTCATTTACGCAACCTGCGACAATTGAAGCGATTGGCTATGTAAGCGATACAAGTCATGGTATGGAGCGCATAGAGGTGGTTTGTAACGTGTGCGATTCGCACTTAGGCCATATTTTTCCAGATGGTCCATTACCAACGGGTTTACGTTATTGCGTTAATGCCGCATCAATGAAAAAGCTCTAATGTTTTATTTACTAGCGCTTTGAATATCTAAATTCATTTCTTTTGCTATGTGCAAAATCTTATCTAAACGCTGCGTCTGATCTGCTTGTAATTTAGTTTTATCAAGAAGGGCGTAGCACCTTCTAGCAAGATCCATATTAAATGAGCTGCCAGATTGCTTAGTTGAATCAAATAGGCACTGTAATAAATTAAGTGCGATACTTTGATTACGAGGCATGACTCTAAACGCCTGTGTAAAAGCTTCCAACGCAGTATTTAATTGGCCTTTATTAAATTGACTAACGGCATGGTTATTAAGCTCTTTTGGACCCATTTTAATATCGCGTCGCTCACTTTGTTGCTGCTGAATATAACGCAAGTAAGTTGTATCGCTAACTGCGGGATGTCTTTCACAGTGGCTAATTATTTGTGTGAATAAGGTTTGCGCCTTTTGATGAAACCCCAGTTCATGAAATGCTTTTGCTTTATCAAGTGCGCCATCAACCGATCGGATATGAGTATCGTCATCATCAAGTTGTTCAATTAGCTTTTTCGCTTTTTGATGCTCGTCTTTTAAGTAATGGAGTCGTGCATTAAGTACATCAATTTGAGCTTGATTTGTATTATTAGGAAACTGTTTTTTTAAATCATTAATGTACTGATTGGTTTGCCTAGAAATTCGTTGAATTTGATCGGTTTGATCAGTCGTTAGCGCAAAGTCGATACCTGCACGTGCTGCATTCAAATATACATCGGGGTGGTCGTGTATTGAGTGTTTTGCAAAGGTGGCTATATCTTTTTGAGTTAAATAGCTTTTTTCGTAGTCGTGATTAATTAGCGACACATTACTTAGCGATTTTTGGCGTGTGATATTTCGCGGTGCAATTTCTGCAGCTTGACTTAAAAAGCTTTGCGCTAGCTCAAACTGATTTAGCTTTATTTCTAACCTGCCCAACAAATCAAGGGCTACTAAACGAGTCTCTTGGCGCTCTAACATTGTTTTGAGCATTCGCTGCGCCAAAATATGTTCGTTATTCGCTATAAGTGCTTCTACTAAGCCTACTTTTGCCCAAGCAAATTTTTGAATGTCGAGAACAGACTTAAAAAAGTCTTTCGCATCTTGAGCACGCTTTAAGCGAAGTAAGGCATCACCTTTTAAACGAAGTAGGATAGGGCTGTAATTATTATTTTTTTTATCTAGAGAAGTATCAATAAACTTAATAGCTTTTGAATCGTTACCATCATCAATTAATGAATACACTGTTTGTAAGTCATGTTTACGCTTTAAGATTCGTTCAATGCGTATTTTAAGCTCTTGTACTGTAAAAGGTTTAACTAAAAAGTCATCAGGCTGCAGCTCAAGAACACTATGAACGAGTGAGCCACTTGTTTCTGCTGAGATAAAAATAAAGCCAGTCGAGCTTTTTATGAGTTGCTTTACACGTAGCTCTTCATAAAGCTGGTAGCCATCTTGGTGTTTATTTAAGTTGAATGAGCAAACGATTAGATCAAATTCTTCACTTAAACACTGCTCTTTTGCAGAATTTGCATGATCAGCAAAGCGCAACTGCCGAAAGCCAAGCCTTTCTAACGATTGTTTCATATAGCTTTGAGCAAGTGGCTGCTCCTCTACTATAAGTATTTTGGCTTTTGAATAGATCTTAGTTGGCATTGGCTTAAGCGTAATTGTATTTAACACAGACTATAATCAACAGTTTAACTGCTTACAAGGGAATTTAAATGATAGCTGTATTTATTAGGTACTTAACTTTGCCTAATACGTTTATCTAACTACGAAAGTACTGAGCCGAATAACATAATTAAAAACTAAATAAGTAAAATGGATAACTCTAATTTGATGAGTGCTTTGATATAGAAATTTAGATTTTAATAAAAATATGAAATGTATTTAAGGTAAAAAGAGTAGTTAAATGTATTTAATATGGGAAAAGAGTTATTACTAGAGAAGTTGTCATTTAAAGAGTTGCCTGATGGTATTTATATGTGGTGGGTGATTACTTGGCTTGATACTAGTGACCCTCGCCATTATTTGTAAAGGGTGGCGATGCTCTTTTTCTTACGGCTAAGTTAATTACATACGATTTATATATTGAGTTTTTATAAAGTTCTTAAATGTATTTAATATGCGAAGAAAGAGTTATTACTAGAGAGGTTGTCTGATGGTATTTATATGTGGTGGGTGATACTGGACTTGAACCAGTGACCCTCGCCTTGTAAGGGCGATGCTCTCCCAACTGAGCTA
>NZ_JBEOOL010000033.1:0-47678 GCF_040309225.1 Pseudoalteromonas sp. GW168-MNA-CIBAN-0100
GGTCGGCGATGCAGGATTTGAACCTGCGACCCCTTGGACCCAAACCAAGTGCGCTACCAAACTGCGCTAATCGCCGAAACTTATTATTGTTAGCGAGTGACCTCGTTGACAACGGGGTGCATAATAGTGATTTGACGGGGTTAGGTCAAACGTTTTTTTAATAAAACCAATCAAGTGCTCATTTTTAGTGCACAATGGTTAAATATTACAATAGTAGGCTGAAATTTAAACTATTTAATAACTCAAATGTTATATACATTAAAAGCAACTTGGCGCTGCTATGCTTTTCTGCGAAAATAGTAGGCACATTATAAAACGAGTTAAATAAAGAGTATGTTTTCTTTATTAGCATTTTTACCCCTATTTTATTATGCATTCGTTTTTAGAGTATCGGTATCTAGTTAATTAACCCCAATTAAAGGTCACCCATGACGGCAAACATCATTGATGGTAAGGCAATCGCAAAACAAGTACGTAGCGCTGTAGCAGAACGCGTAAGTGAACGTGTAGCAAATGGTTTACGTGCACCAGGACTTGCAGTAGTACTTGTTGGACTTGATCCAGCAAGCCAAGTTTATGTTGGTTCAAAACGTAAAGCCTGTGAAGAAGTAGGTTTTATCTCCAAATCATTTGATTTACCAGCAGACACGCAAGAGCAAACTCTTTTAGATTTAATTGACGAGCTAAATAATGATGCCGAAGTTGATGGAATTTTAGTGCAGTTACCACTGCCAAAAGGTCTTGATGCTGAAAAGATTTTAGAACGCATTACCCCACATAAAGATGTTGATGGATTTCATCCATATAACATTGGTCGATTAGCACAGCGTATGCCTGCCCTTCGCCCATGTACCCCTAAAGGTATTATTACATTACTTGATTCAACGGGTGTACGTTATAAAGGGATGCATGCAGTTGTCGTTGGCGCGTCAAATATTGTTGGTCGTCCAATGTCGTTAGAGCTTTTATTAGCGGGTTGTACTACCACAGTATGCCATAAGTTTACTCAAGACTTAGAAACGCATGTTCGCCGCGCTGACTTATTAGTTGTGGCTGTAGGTAAACCTGAATTTATACCTGGAGATTGGATAAAAGAAGGCGCTATAGTCATCGATGTAGGCATTAACCGTTTAGACACGGGTAAATTAGTCGGTGATGTTCAATACAGTGTGGCTGAACAAAAAGCGCATTTCATTACACCTGTACCAGGTGGCGTTGGCCCGATGACGGTCGCGAGCTTAATTGAAAACACACTTGAAGCGTGTGAGAAATATCACAGCTAAGCTGTTAAAAAATCAAAAAAGGGTTGCCATTTGGCAACCCTTTTTTAGTTGAACGTGAATTACTTTAAACGCTTACGCTTTACGCCACGTTGTTTTACCGGCTGAATCTTCAAGTATTACACCTAACGCATTAAGCGCATCACGTGCTTCATCAGCAGCAGCCCAGTTTTTACTTGCACGTGCTTCATTACGTTTCACAATTAATGCTTCAATTGTCGCAACTTCGTCGTCATCTTGCCCGCCTTGTAAAAAGGCTTCCGGTGCTTGTTGAGCAACCCCTAAAACGTTACCAATACTGCGTAATATAAACGCAAGTTGCCCAGCTTGAACTGCGTCACTTTCTTTTACGCGGTTTAATTCTTTAGCAAGTTCGAACAACACAGGTAGTGCTTCTGGTGTATTAAAGTCGTCATTCATTGCTTTTCTAAATTTAGCAACAAACTCATTACCTTCTAAATCGCACTCTACCGGTTCGACATCACGAAGCGCTGTATAAATGCGCTCAAGTGATGAACGCGCTTGGTCTAAATTTTCTTGTGAGTAATTTAGTTGGCTGCGGTAATGACCTGAAATTAAAAAGTAACGAACAGATTCAGGATCGTATGCTTTTAAAACTTCACGCACTGTAAAGAAGTTATCTAACGACTTAGACATTTTTTCTTTGTTTACTTGAACCATGCCAGTATGTATCCATGTATTTACATACTTGCCGTTGTTTGCACAGCACGATTGGGCAATTTCGTTTTCATGATGTGGAAACTGTAAATCAGACCCCCCACCGTGAATATCAAAATGCTCACCTAAGTGCTTTGAGCTCATTGCCGAACATTCAATATGCCAACCCGGACGCCCTTCACCCCAAGGTGATGACCATGATGGTTCACCTGCTTTTGCTTTTTTCCATAACACAAAATCAAGTGGATCGTCTTTATCTTGCGCCACTTCAACGCGAGAACCTGATTGCAACATAGTTAAATCTTGCTGAGAAAGTGCACCGTATTGCTCAAACGTTGATACATCAAACAAAACATCGCCGTCGGCTGCAACATAGGCATGGCCTTTTTCAATCAAGCGCTTAACCATAACGATAATTTCGTCCATATGGCTTGTAACTGTTGGCTCAATATCTGGGCGTAGCATATTTAGGCTATCAAAATCTTCATGCATCGCTTTAGTCATGCGCACAGTTAAGTCGTTTATTGACTCACCATTTTCGTTCGCACGTTTAATTATTTTATCGTCGATATCTGTAATGTTACGTACATATTTTAAATCGTAACCAATATGGCGTAAGTAGCGCACAATAACGTCAAAACCTACAAAAGTACGAGCGTGTCCAATATGGCAGTAATCATAAATGGTGATACCACACACATACATGTCGATTTTTCCTTCGACCATAGGTTTAAATTGCTCTTTTTGTCGCGTGAGTGTGTTGTATATATTTACCATTTACTTTGAGTCCTTGACTATTTACTTGAACAGTTATGTTACCACTTGAAAAGCCCCTGCTCTAGCGCTTTATAACAAACCAAACATCTACTTTGTTAATCTTAGCCAACTACGATAAAATAGCGCCAATATTTAAACCGGACATAGGAAAACACATGGTTGTTCTACACACGAATTTTGGTGACATCACCATTAAAATGTTTGAGCAAGAAGCTCCAAACACAGTTAAAAACTTTTTAGAGTATGCAAATGCTGATTTTTTCAACGGCACTATCTTTCATCGTGTAATCGATGGTTTTATGGTTCAAGGCGGTGGTTTTGTTCCAGGTATGGAACAAAAAGAAGTAAACGACCCAATTCAGAATGAAGCTAATAATGGCCTGTCTAATAAAGTAGGCACTTTAGCTATGGCACGTACACCTGATCCTCATTCAGCTACAGCACAGTTTTTCATTAACGTGAACAACAACGACTTTTTAAACCACAGCAGCGAAACATCGCAAGGTTGGGGTTATTGTGTTTTTGCTGAAGTAGTAGAAGGCATGGACGTAGTAAATAAGATTAAAGCAGTTGCAACAGGTAGTACTGGTTTTCACCAAGACGTACCTCTTGAAGATGTGATCATCGAAAGCGTTACTGTTAACTAGTAACGTTTACTCATATTATGTGAGTATATAAGCGGGTGTATACTATTAGTATATGCCCGTTTTTTTAAAACTAGAATAGACTGACCTATGACTCGCCAAACTTACTTTATTGCAGATTTACACCTAAGCGAAAACCGCCCCGACATTAGCGCTGCATTTTTTGACTTTTTAAATACACATATATTAAATAAAGATGTAGATGCACTTTATATTTTGGGTGATTTTTTTGAAGTATGGGTTGGAGATGACTACATTACTGCACTGAGTGCCGATGTAGCAAAACATTTAAACGCCGTTAATGATGGTGGCACACCTGTTTATTTTATACATGGCAATCGTGATTTCATTATGCGCAAGCAATATGCCGACATGGCCGCAATGACATTACTCGATGAACAAACAGTCATTGATTTATATGGCACGCCTACCGTTATTTTACATGGCGACGAAATGTGCACTCAAGACACTGAATATCAAAACTTTCGTAAAAAGAGCCGTGGTTGGTGGTGGCCAAAATTGATGCTTGCAATGCCGCTTTGGTATCGTAAAAAAATAGCGCGTAATGCCCGCGAAAAAAGTAAGTTAAGCCAAGCTGATAAACCTATCGAAATTTTAGACGTTGTCGATGAGGCTGTACTTGCCACCTTTGCCAAACATAACGTTACGAATATGATTCATGGTCATACTCACCGCCCTAATGTTCATACGTATAAAGTTAATGAACAAACACTTACTCGCACAGTGCTAGGTGACTGGTATACCCAAGGCTCTTATTTAGTCGTTACCCCTCAATCACAAGAATTAATTAGCACGCCTTTCGCATAATTTAAAATTCTGACTATTATTTATCTATATATATGAATAATAGTGAGAGGTTGAATGATTAAGCTGTTAATTTTCATCGTAGCAATTGCCATTCCTACACAAGTATTTAGCAAGCAAACATGGCAAATTGTTACAGAAAACTATCCTCCCTATTTTAGCGAAAACCTACCTAGTAATGGCTGGCTATATGAAATAGCCGAATCAGCTCTTAAAACGCAAGGTATTAATAGCGAACCAGAATTCACGACATGGGATCGCGCTTTAAAGCTATTAGAAAAAAACAGAAAAACCGCTATTTTAGGTGCTTTTTATTCATTAAAAAGAAATGAAGTTTTTTACTACTCTCGTCCACTTGCAGTTGCTCACTCAGGAGTTTTCAAACGAAAAGAGAGTGTTATTAGTTTCGATGGTACAGTTCAATCATTAACACCTTATAGTATTGGCACAGAAGACAATGCCTTTGTAAGCCAAGAGTTTGCTAGAAATAGGGAGCTGGCAATAACGTCCACTAAAAGCCTTCCTACAAGCTTATATTTACTACAACAAGGGCGTATTGATTTAGTCGCGGGTACTAAAGAGGTTGGAAATTATTGGCTTGAACACACTAAAACCGAAGATTCAGATGATAATAATATTGAGTACTTATCGCCAGATCTTGCTTCTCATAAACTATATTTAGTTGTCTCTAAATCAAATTATAGAGCCAAAGAATACTTACAAAAATTTAATAGAGGAATTGATATAATAACTAAAAATGGACGCATTGCTAAAATTATGAAAAAACATAATTTCAGCAATCAGAAAATAGCAGAATATATTAATTTTTTAAAAGAAAATGAGGGTATTTAAACAGTGGGAACACCGCTGTGAAATTTAAAATCAGTATCGGTTGTCGAAATTAACTCTTTTTCTTTTTCACCAAAAAAGTTTACGCGATCGGTAATATCAAAATCAGCAATTTCTTGCGCTAAAGTTAAATAATCTTGGTAATGACGCGCTTCTGAACGTAACAACGAAATATAAAAATCACCTAAACGTTTGTCAACATGCGGTGCAAGCTTTGCAAAACGCTCACACGAACGCGCCTCAATATAAGCGCCTACTATTAGCTTATCGACTAATGCATCGGGCTCGAACGTTTTAACATGACGGAGCATGCCTTTTGCGTAACGACATGGTGTAATACTTTGATACTCAACACCGTACTCGTCCATAATTTCGAGCACTTGATAAAAGTGATGCAGCTCTTCTTTTATCAGCAAAACCATTTTATCGATTAGACCTTGCCCGTATGGAGAACTCGATTTAGGAATTATTGATTTAGTGAGCTTATTTTTAGCAGCCAGATCGCGCCAATTCCCTTCTCGTTTGTAAATAAGCGTTTCAAATGGCTTTAGCCACTCGAGTAATGCATCACTACCCTCTTTATCTACCGCGTATTTACGTATTAAAAACATCGCACTTTGAGCTGCTTTTAATTCACAAATTAAGTGATCTATTAAAATGACTGATAAGTTTTCTTTTTTAATTGCTTGCTCTACCCATTGCTCTGGGGTGGTACACAATAAAAAGTTATTAATCGGCTCTAAAAGTTGGCTATGTGGCACGTTGACTGCTCATTACTAAATAAATTTGATAGACCGTTATTTTAACACGAAATTTTGCTTGGGATAAATCAAAGCCCTTATCTGCGTCTAAATGTTAATAACGAGTTAACTTGACTTTGCAAAATAAGTGAACCATAACTGTACATAGACTGTATAAAAATAAACCAACCAAAACAATAATACGTTCCTTTTATGGAGTAAGTACTATGATACTAAATCACCTCTGGGGCATTTATGCTCACCCACTTGAAGAATGGCAAACAATAGATAATCGCCATGAAAGTTTAACCTATAGTTTGTCGCATATTTTACTGATTGCTTTATTTCCTTCAATAATGGGCTACTACTCATCTGTTTATTTAGGATGGAGTATAGGTGCAGGCAATCCCGTATTTTTAACGCACGATAGTGCACTGCTAATTGCAGGTGCAATGTATTTTGCTTTAATAGCGGGTGTTTTTGCATTGGCGTATTTAGCCCATTGGATGGCGGTTACATTTGGCTCTAAACCTACATTTACACAAACACTTGAACTTGCAGCATATACTGCAACACCAGTGTTTATGTCGGCACTCGCCGCTTTTTGGCCTGTACTTTGGTTTGTAGTGTGTATTGGAATTATTGCACTGGCTTACTCGGTTTATTTACTCTACACCGGCGTACCAATACTTATGCATATCCCAGAAGAGCGTGGCTTTATTTACGCCAGCTCGGTAGTAACGTGTGGATTAATATTACTGGTTATTATTTTAGCTGTAACAGCTATGCTTTGGACAAATGGGATTGTTAGCCCAATGTTTACTTAATAAATTTCACCTAATAAAGAGTCGTGTTTGATAGAAATGTTCCCTTTCTTTCCTTCGCAAAAAAGGAGCTAATTAGCTCCTTTTTTTTGTGTAACGACTTTTTGTTAACTAACTATTAATCAGCTTCATTTTCGTCTTGGTTGTGTATCTCTAAACCTGAAGACATCGCACTTTCTCGGGTGCTTTTTGCTGAATCGTTACGTAGCTTATCAATACGATTTAAATAGTTTTGATCAATATCGCCAGTAATATATTGGCCATCAAATACTGAAGTTTCAAACTTAGTAATTTCAGGATTTTCTTGGCTAACCGCAGCTATTAAATCTTTTAACGATTGAAAGATTAAACCGTCAGAACCAATACTTGCATTAATATCTTCTACTTCACGTCCATGAGCAATAAGCTCAGCTGCTGAAGGCATATCAATACCGTACACATTAGGGAAGCGTATTTCAGGTGCCGCTGATGCAAAGTAAACGTTTTTAGCGCCAGACTCTCGGGCCATTTCAACAATTTGTGCTGATGTTGTACCACGAACAATTGAGTCATCAACTAATAATACGTTTTTACCTTTAAACTCGCGATCAATTGCGTTTAGCTTTTGACGCACTGATTTTTTACGCATCTCTTGGCCAGGCATGATAAATGTACGACCAATATAACGGTTTTTAACAAAACCTTGGCGATACGGTAAATCAAGTACACGTGCGATTTCCAGTGCTACATCACATGAAGTTTCTGGGATTGGGATAACTACATCAATATCTTTGTCAGCCCATTCACGTGCAATTTTTTCGCCTAGTTTAGTCCCCATGTTTACGCGTGTTGCGTACACAGACATACGGTCTATTGTTGAGTCAGGTCGAGCAAAATAAACAAATTCAAAAATACACGGCGAGTAAGATGCCTTATCAGCACAACTAAGTGAATGGAATTCACCTTCTTCTGTAACATATATAGCTTCACCAGGGGCTACATCACGTACAAACTCAAAACCGTCCGGTTTCAACGCAACGCTTTCTGAGGCAAACATGTACTCAGTACCTTTTTCGGTTTCGCGTTTACCAAATACAAGTGGGCGAATACCATTAGGGTCGCGAAAAGCAACAATGCCGTGGCCGATAATCATAGCAATAGTTGCATAACCACCGCTTACTTTATTGTTTACTTCGGTTACCGCAGTAAAAATATCTTCAGGGTCTAAATGCAACTTATCAGATTTGCTTAATTCATGTGCCATGATATTAAGTAAAATTTCAGAGTCTGATGTTGTATTAACGTGACGACGTGCTTCTGAGAATAACTGCTCTTTTAAAGCTTCTGCATTAGTAAGGTTGCCATTATGGGCAAGTGCTATACCAAACGGTGAGTTAACATAAAAAGGCTGTGCTTCAGATGAGCTTGAAGATCCTGCTGTAGGATAGCGCACATGGCCAAGACCAATTGTACCTTGTAGTCGTTTCATATGACGTGTGTGAAAGGCATCTTTCACTAAGCCATTTGCTTTGCGCAAGCTAAACGTATTATTCTCAATGGTAATGATACCCGCGGCATCTTGACCACGGTGCTGCAAAACAGTTAAGCCATCATAAATCGCCTGATTCACAGGGGATGTTCCGACTATTCCAACGATACCACACATGTAATTTATCCTCGCCGATTAACGGTTTACTGAATTTAAAAAGCTCGAGTTGTTTTCTAGGTACGAAAAGAACCATTCAACAACAAAGCCAAATTCTGGAATCAAAATAGAATTGCCCCACCAGTGCGTATTGGGTGCACCAGTAAAAGCATCAAGAAAGAAGAGTAACGCGCTCACGACCAACACGCCTCGTAGAGCACCAAACACTATGCCAAAAACACGGTCGGTACCCGATAAACCAGTACGATGTACAAGCTCACCTAAAATATAGTTTAGTAAACCGCCTAACAGTAGCGTCGCAAAGAATAATATGGCTATGGCCGCAGCATTTCTTAAAAGGGGTTCAGAAATGGTTGTTAGGAAGGAAGCTAAATATTGGTAAAATAAGCTAGAGATGATAAAGGCGCCAGCCCATACCGCTAATGACATTGCTTCTTTTACAAAGCCGCGTATTAAACCGATGATGGTAGACAATGCAATGATGCCAATAATGGCGTAATCAACCCAGATCATAAGAACCAATTAGTCGCTAATTTGGGGCGCATTCTATACCCAAACATCGTTAGTATGCAAGTTTAAACGGGAGATTACTGGGTTGTAGTCAATACAAAAAATTAACATTATAGAATGGGTATTGTGAGATAAAGATAATGGTAAAAACAAATATAAATAAATAAAAAAAGGCTTGTGATACAAGCCTTTTTTTAATTATTTTGTTACTTCGTATTGCGTAACTTTACCATTTAATTTAGTAAGCTCTTTCAGCTGGGGAAGCTGCTTTTGTAATTCATTTTTATCAAACGAAGGACCAACAAATACCTTTGTTAACGTCCCATTTGGGGTTTTAATCGGTTTAGTAAACGTTTTAAACCCTTCAACTTTTAATTTAGCCTGTAATGCTTTTACATTTGCAACATGTGAAAAACTACCTAATTGAATAACGTAAGCCATACTTGTTAGGTTTTCATCACTTTTACGAGGCGCAATAGGTTTTGGTTTAGCCTGAACCGGTGCCTTAGTGATCGGTGTAGCTTTGGGTTCAATAGTCGCTTCAACAACTTTATTCTCTACAGCGTAGTCACTCTCATCCATAGCGTTTTGCTGCTCAAAAGCTTCATCGTCAGCTTGAATATCTTCAATTTCATCTTGTTTTAGTGGCTCAGCATTAGCCATGTTTTCATCAATTGACTCTTGAAGATCGATTGTTTTGAACTCAGGGCGATCAGGTATCGCTTTAAAGCCCTCTTTATAATGCACTTTTTCGCCATCGAGTATATTAGGGATAAACACAATTGCTGCGATCACTACTATACTTGTTCCGACTAAGCGATTAATAAAACTTGAGTTCACCGACATCCTCTCTATTTTTTAAAGTAATTAATAGCGCCGGCCACTGTAAAAAATGAACCAAATACAATCAACATAGTATCACTTTGTTGTTTTGGTAAAATTACACTCAGTGCCTGTGCCACACTATCATAGCTATTGATAGTATTATGATGAGATATACCCTGCAGCGCATTTTGTAAATTACTTGCAGTGTCGCCTCGCGGACCACTTAAGCTCGCTAATGACCACTCATCGACCAAGTGACTTACTTCTTTAAGTACACCCACTTTATCTTTATCAGCAAGCATAGCGGCTAATGCATGAATTTTAAAGCCTTTATCTTTATAGCTTGATAACTTATTGGCTAAATAACGCGCCGACTCAGGGTTATGTGCTACATCGGTAAAGACTAAAGGCTCAGCACTTAACTGCTGAAACCGCCCTTCTACAACTAAATTAGCGAGGCAACTTCGTATGACTTGCTCACTAGGTAATAAGCTTAAAACACTTAGCGCAGTTAACGCAGTTGCTGCATTTTGACACGGTATTGCTGGCTTATCTATTACAAGATTATGTTCTTTATATTGCCAATTAAAGCTCTCAGCATTCTCTTTGAAAATAAAGTCACTGCCCGACAACGTCATATTGGCATTAATTTCTTTGCCGTAATCAGTCATTGTGTGAGGAATATTTAAATCCCCTATAATAGCAGGCGTATTTTCACGAAAAATACCGGCTTTATCATAAGCCACTAACTCTCGTGTATCACCTAAGTACTCTTTATGATCTAAATCGATAGTGGTGATCACGCTTGCAAAGGGAGTTACTATATTTGTAGCATCAAAGCGCCCGCCTAGACCAACCTCTAGTAATACATAATCGACCCTACAGCGTTTAAAAATTGCCAACGCACCCAAAGTACCATATTCAAAATAAGTCAGAGGAGTGTCTTTACGGCCTTGCTCAAGCTGGTGAAAAACATCTATATGAAATTGGTCTGCCAGTTCTTCGCCATTAACTCGTACACGCTCGTTATAACGAATTAAATGAGGAGATGCGTAAGTACCCACGCTAAAACCTTGCGCTAGCAATAGCGACTCTAAGCAACGTGCAGTGGTGCCCTTACCGTTTGTACCGGCAATAAGAATAATTTTACTTGGAGTGTTTAAAAGGCCAATATTGTTGGCAACATTAGCAACTCGTTCTAGGCCCATTGCAATGTTAGCTGGGTGAACACTTTCTAAATAAAAAAGCCAATCATCAAGGCTTGATGATTGGCTAGGAATTGTTTTTGTCATAGCGTGTAATCAGTAAAGCTGAAATTTACGCTACTCTATGCTCTTGTTCCGTAGAAGGCAAGTTCATAAATTTAGCTAAAATGCGTGCAAGGGTATCGCGCATTTCACGGCGGTCAATAATCATGTCAATTGCACCATGTTCTAGCAAAAATTCACTACGCTGAAAACCTTCAGGTAATGTTTCGCGAACAGTCTGCTCAATAACACGAGGACCTGCAAAACCAATTAACGCTTTAGGTTCAGCAACGTTAATATCACCCAGCATAGCAAGTGATGCAGATACACCACCCATTGTCGGGTCGGTCATTACTGAAATAAATGGAAGACCTTTTTCCGTCATTTTTGCAAGTGCAGCACTTGTTTTAGCCATTTGCATAAGCGACATAAGCGCTTCTTGCATACGTGCTCCGCCTGATGCTGAAAAACAAATAAGCGGCATGTTATGCTCTAAACATTGATCAACAGCATCAACAAAGCGAGCGCCAACAACAGAAGCCATTGAACCACCCATAAATGAGAACTCAAATGCTACCGCTGCCACTGGAATACCTTTTAATCGGCCTTTCATAGCTACAAGTGCATCTTTTTCACCACTTGCTTTTTGCGCTGCACTGATACGGTCAGAGTACTTTTTAGAATCTTTAAACTTAAGAATGTCTTTAGGCTCATGTTGTGTACCAAGCTCTTGACGATCACCTTCATCTAAAAAGTGCTCTAGGCGCTTACGGCCACTAACACGCATGTGGTGGTCACACTTAGGACATACGTTTAATGACTTTTCTAATTCAGCTTTATATAAAATTGAATCACACGATGTACACTTAGCCCAAACACCTTCTGGGATTTCTTTACGACCTGATGATTTTGTCGTTTTAGGTAAGATTTTTTCTAGCCAACTCATTTGCAACTCTCTTAATACTGTTCTGTGTCGCGAGCCTGCTAATAGCAATTAGCAGACAAATTTTTTCAATTAAAACATGAATTACACTAACGCGGTATAAAAAACTGGTCTTAGTAGTTAAAAGTGCTCATAAAAAGTACTTATACCACATCTATATCAGGCAAAAATAAAGGGCCTAAAGGTGTTTGAGGAATATTAAATTGCTCAGGGTAGTCAACATCCACTAAATACAAACCAGCAGCCTTAGCGGTAGCACTGGCCTTTGCGCGTTCTTTACAATCAAGTAGCTCTTTTATCCATATAGGTTGTTGTTTATGTAAACCAACATCCATTAAGCTGCCTGTGATATTACGTACCATGTGATGTAAAAATGCATTCGCTTTAATATCAATAATAACGTAAGTACCTTGGCGCTGTACCGACAGATGATGAATTGTTCTTGTCGGTGTATTCGCTTGGCAATGTATCGCTCTAAAAGAGGTGAAATCGTGTTTACCTATTAAGTACTGACACGCCTCTTGCATCTTTGTTTCATCAAGATGATGATGAAAATGCGTAACCCCCTCGTTTAATACCGCACCTCGTAGGGGGGAGTTATAAATAACATAGCGATAACGACGAGCTGTAGCACTAAAACGGGCATGAAAGTCATCAGCAACCGGTTGGGCAAAGCGAATAGCAATATCTTTAGGCATTAAAGTATTCATACCTAGTGTAAATGCGACCATATCGCGATCGGCTTGCGTTTCAAAGTGTATTACTTGGCCTGTACCGTGCACACCAGCATCTGTACGCCCTGCACATATAACTTCAACAGGATGATTACAAATACGCGACAACGCTTTTTCTACTTCTTGCTGTACGCTATTTACATGTGATTGACGCTGCCAACCACTATAACGTGCGCCGTTGTATTCAACTCCAAGTGCTACTCGCATAATTACCGTTTTACCTACTGTGCTAATGAACGAGGCATTTTATGCTATCTAACGATGCAATAAAAGGAGACCTGTCGTAATCAAACCAATACACATAAAAAAACCCGTATTTAGCTAAGCTAGATACGGGTTCTTATAAACATTTTAATTATTTTAGTTTAGCTTTTAAGCTAAGTGCTTCCTCTTGAACTTCTTCAGGACCTTTGTTAATGACATCCTCAATAACTTTAAGCGCAGAATCAAAATCATCAATTTCAATATAAGCACGCGCTAAATCAAGTTTAGCTGAGTAGCCACCACTTTCAGCATCAACATCCGTTGGGTTATCACCTGCAAGTAATGCATCAAACTCACTCAAACCGACATCCATATTAACGTCGGTGTAAGGTTCGTGTTCAAGTTCAGCGTCGTCACTTTCTTCTAATAATGAATCAATATCTACAAATTCATCATTATCAAGTTGCTCAACATCACTACTTTCAACAAGTGACTCTTTTGTAGTTAATGAATCATCTGTCTCTAAGTCTTCTTTTAGCAAGCTGTCAAAGTCAACATCAAATTCACTGCGGTCATCAACACTTAAGTCTTCAGGCTCTGCTAACTCACTAAGTAATGAATCAAAATCAGTTTGCGTCAAATTCGACATAAACTCTTCATCAAGTTCGTCGTCAGAGCTAATATCAGTGCTACCCACTTCATCTAAGCTTGTTAACTGTGCTTCGCGCTCTGCATTTGTTTGCTCTTGCGATTCTTCTGATAACTCATCAGTTAGTGCTTGCTCTAAACTATCTTCGTCAAATTCAGCATCTAATTCAGAAAAATCATTTTCAATTAAAATCTCATCATCAAAATCATTTTCTAAACTATCTAAATCAGCATCTGCCATAAGTGCGTTTGCTAAATCTTGCTCAGCTTGGCTGGAAGCGACTCCCGGTGCCTCACCATCTAAATCATCCCCTTGTAATTCTTCAGGGGTAAATGGTAACTCACTTTCTAATGTTTCTTGAACTTCATCAAGGTTAAGAGGTTTGATGTCATCTTCAATACTTGGTGGTTCAACAGAATCAACCTCATTATTAATTTCTTGAAGTAAATCATCATCAAGCGACTCATCTTCAATCTCCGTTTCAGTTTCTAATTCAGAGAAGTTATTATCAATTAATAGTTCATCATCAAAATCATCTTCTAAACTATCTAAATCATCTTCTAAACTATCTAAATCACCATCTGCCATAAGCGCATTTGCGAGATCTTTCTCTGTTTGACTAAGTGCTACTGCATTTTCATCACCCGATGCATCTCCTTTAAGCTCTTGCGGCTCAAACGAAGGCTCATTCTCTAATAATGATTGATCATCGTCTAATTCAAGTTCAGGATATTCATCCAACTCTTCACTTGGCGTTACAAGCTCGCTATCAAGCTGCTCTTCAATTTCAGTAAGATCTGAGTCATCGTCGCCCGCTAGCGGATCGTCACCAAGATCAACTTCTATTTCTTCAAGATCATCATCAAGCTCATCTAAAGACCAATCAGGTGTTTCTATATAGTCGTCATCAGTGGCCTGTTGTAGCTCACTTAAAAGCTCATCAACGCTCTTTAAAGTATCATCTGTATATTCTTCAAGTGCATCTTCAGGATCAAGAAGCGACTCTGATGTGTCTGAAAAATCATCAACCGTTACATCTATAAGTTCTGGCTCTTCTTCAAGCTTAGGCTCTTCTGCAAGCTCTGGCTCTTCTTCAAGTTCTGGTTCTTCTTCAAGCTCTGGTTCTTCTTCAAGCTCAGGCTCTTCTTCAAGCTCTGGCTCTTCTTCAAGCTCTGGCTCATCGTAAAGCTCAGGTTCTTCTTCAAACTTAGGCTCTTCTTCAAGCTCAGGCTCTTCTTCAAGCTCAGGTTCTTCTTCAAGCTCTGGCTCTTCTTCAAGCTCTGGCTCTTCTTCAAGCTCAGGCTCTTCTGTAAGTTCAGGCTCTTCTTCAAGCTCTGGCTCTTCTTCAAGCTCTGGCTCTTCTGTAAGTTCAGGCTCTTCATTTAATGATGAAGCAAGCGACTCAATATCATCAACATTTAATTCTTCTTGAGCATCTGCTAAATCCTCAACTGAGTCTGCTAATGCATTATCAATTTCTGAATCTCTTACATCTGAATTTTTTAGTTCATCATCAATTAGGTTATCTATGTCGTCTAAATCAAAGTCGTCACTTTCCTCAACTAATGAGTCATCTGCAGTATCAACCGCTGCCTCATCAATTAAGCTATCTATGTCGTCTAAATCAAAGTCGTCACTTTCCTCAACTAATGAATCATTTGCAGTATCAACCGCTGCCTCATCAATTAAGCTATCTATGTCGCCTAAATCAAAATCGTCACTTTCCTCAACTAATGAATCATCTGTAGTATCAACCACGGCCTCATCAATTAAGCTGTCTATGTCGTCTAAATCAAAGTCGTCACTTTCCTCAACTAATGAATCATTTGCAGTATCAACCGCAGCCTCATCAATTAAGCTATCTATGTCGTCTAAATCAAAGTCGTCACTTTCCTCAACTAATGAATCATCTGCAGTCTCAACCGCAGCCTCATCAATTAAGCTATCTATGCCGTCTAAATCAAAGTCGTCGCTTTCCTCAACTAATGAATCATCTGCAGTATCAACCGCAGCCTCATCAATTAAGCTATCTATGTCGTCTAAATCAAAGTCGTCGCTTTCTTCTAGAAGTTCATCTTCGTCGGGTAACTCTGCATCAATTGAGTCATCTACCACATCACTTTTTGGGTCATTCGCTTCATCAATTAAGCTATCTATATCGTCTAAATCAAAGTCGTCGCTTGTACCAAGTTCAGCTGAAGTGTTATTTGAAGTATCTAATTCTGTTGATGTTTGATCTAATAATTCATCTATATCAAAATTATCATCATCTGCAAGCTCCTCACTTAAAGCCGCCATTTCATCATGAGACTCTAAGCTATCATCCTCTAAAGCTTCGCTTGTTTGCGGTGCATCAAACTCAGGTAGACTATCGTCTTCATCAAACAAGCTATCTAAATCGTCATTAGTTAGAATTTCATCATTGTTTATTGAGTCATCAGATAAATCTAAATCTATATCTTCAGCGTTTTCATCTGAAGGTTGATCAAAACCTTGCTGCATAAAAATATCGAGTTCATCATCGTCATCGGTATTTTCATCATCAAAAACAATGTCATCACTTAGCAGGCTTTCAAGCTCATCCTGATCGAGTAAATTCTCACCACCTGAAAAATCATCTAGGCCGTCATCTAAATCATCATCAGGCAACATATCATTTTCGAGACTATCATCTAATTGAACACTCAAGTCATCTAAAGGGTCGGGTACAATTGGATCGTCATTTAAACTTGGACCCAAGTCATCATCGCCAGTGTAAATTGGGGTTTGTGGTAAAAAGTCATCATCGTTTTGTGGCTCTTCTTGATTACTTGCTCGTTTGCGTAAAAACATAATAATTGCAAAAATAATCAGTAGCCCAGGAATAAACATTAATAAACCCAGCACTATCGGATTTGAAAATAATGAGCTTAAATCAAATGATTCTTTTGGTACTATCTCTTGTTTTTTTTGTTGTGCAATAATCTCGTTTTGCTTAACAATTAGTTCTTTTAACTGATTTTGAATTTCACTGTCTTGTCCTAACTGTAAGCGTAAGTTTTCGAGTTCGTTTGAAATACCTGATAATTGTTTTTTAAGATTATTATTCTCAACTAAAATTTCTTCTACATTGCTTACGGAATTTTTAAACTGTTGTTGTAACTCAACAAGCTTAGTACTTTGCTCTGTTTTTATTTCATTTAATTCTTTCTGTATCTCTTTTTTGGCATCGTCTACGTCGACTTTACGAGCTTGAGTTACTTTTGTTTGTGCTGAGGCAATTTCGCTTTGCGTAAGTGTGCCATTTTTTTTCTTTTCCCATAATGCATCATCTTGCTCAGAACGTTGCTTTGCAAGCTGTGTATTTACACCTTTTATTTCGGCTAAAGTTGGGATTTTTAAATAGGCACCATTTTGAATATGGTTAAGATTTTGTTCTAAAAATGAGTTGGGGTTTTTGTTATACAAGGCCTGCATAACTTGATAAATGCTGACGGAGTTATCTGGGCGCACTTTAGCCGCTATACGCCAAAGTGTATCAGTTGGTTTAATTGGCCCAATAGATCGCCCTTGCGCACCATAGTCAACGCCTTTAGGCCCCTTTAATTGGGTACTGTCTTGAGAGTAAACTGGCGTTACTATCAATGCAGACGCTAATATAATAAGTGTAACTAAACCGCGCATGCTGATCCTTTAATATTTAAATATTAACAAAACACTTAAAGCTTAAGTGCATAAATATTGTTGATTATTGCTGTTATCAGCCAAATGACTGACTCGCATTTATTATTACAATCTATTTTTATTGCAAGCTCTATTCCAATTACAAACTATAAACCAGTTAAGGCTTAATATCCATCGCAACACCTTGAAAATAAATGCCTTAAAACATCTTTATAAATATTAATTTATTGAGTGTTATCAATCAGTTTTTATACTTTTAAAAATAAACGGCAAAAAATTGACAAGCTCTATAAACAAAAAGCGGCAAACAAATAATGTTTACCGCTTCGAAAGTGTGTTCAGCGCTATTAACTATTACATGTAATTAGCAATAAGCTCTTCTGCAATTTGAATACTGTTAGTTGCAGCACCTTTGCGAGTGTTATCACTTACAACCCACATGTTTAATCCATGAGGATGAGAAATATCAGCACGTAATCGGCCTATATAAACAGTATCGTTACCACTAGCGTCAGACACTGCTGTAGGGTAATCACCTTCATCATCAATTAGCTCAACACCAGGCGCGTCTTTTAAAAGTTGCTTAACGTGTTCAAAGTCATAAGGCATGCGCGTTTCAATATTAATTGATTCTGAGTGACCAAAAAACACGGGAACACGTACACATGTAGGATTTACTGCAATAGTGGTATCACCCAAAATTTTATGAGTTTCATTTACCATTTTCATTTCTTCGCGTGTATAGCCATTATCCTCAAAGCTATCAATTTGAGGAATAACGTTAAATGCAATTTGCTTTGGAAATACTTTATTATCCATAGGGCGTGCATTCATCAAGTTAGCTGTTTGCTTTGCAAGTTCATCAACCGCTTCTTTACCTGCGCCCGATACAGCTTGGTAAGTAGATACGTTAATACGGTCTATTCCGTAAGCATCATAAATTGGTTTAAGTGCTAACATCATCTGAATAGTTGAACAGTTAGGGTTAGCAATAATATTACGATTCCTAAAATCAGCTAGGCTTGAAGCATTAACTTCTGGCACCACTAGTGGGATTTCAAAATCATTTCTAAAGTGCGATGTATTATCGATTACAATACAGCCGGCATCAGCAGCAATAGGAGCATATTTTTCAGATACACTACCACCAGCAGAAAACAAACCTATATGCGCTTGGCTAAAATCAAAGCCTTCAACGTCAAGTACTTCAATGGTCTCACCACGAAACTTTATGTCTTCACCTGCGCTGCGGCTGCTCGCAAGTAAAAAAAGCTGATCTACAGGAAACTTACGATCTGCTAGCGTTTCAATGATTTGACGGCCTACTAAACCAGTAGCGCCAAGTACGGCAACGTTATATTTTTGCGACATATTTCTTCCTCTATAAACGACATTAAAACAACATCGTTAGTTAAATAATTATTTAGCTATGCTAAAGCCAAGTTGACTAAGTGCTGCTAGTTGTGGGCTATCACCTTGTAGGAATAAGGTGCTAAATTCTCGCCTTAACGGATAGTTTTTACGTAAACTATCAAAGCCCTCACCTTCTAAATGACGAAGTAAAATTCCGTCATCGCGGCGTACGTCATAAATTAAATGCACCAAACGGGCAATATCTTGCTCGCTTAGGCTTTGCGTAACAGTTGCATTTGTAATAGCAGGTATTGGTAAAAAATCATCCAACGATTTACTCACCTCTACACCTTTTAGGTCACACAATTTTTGATACAACATTTGTGTACCTCGTGCTTTCCCCTCAAGTGTATGCCCTGCGATATGCACACTGGCATAACGCACATGCTCTAGTAATTCAGTTAGAATATTGGGCTCTTTTTCCCATACATCAAGTACTATATCTAAATCAGCCCCAGCTTCCATTACCTCAAGCAATGCTTGGTTATCAATTACGTCGCCTCGGCTTGCATTAATTAGCGTGGTTCCTGGTTTAAGTGCTTGTAATCGCTCTTTATTCATCATGTGCAGCGTTTTGTGCTCGCCACTTTTAATAAGTGGAACATGAAAAGTAACAACATCTGATTGTGCTAATAACTCATCAAGCGCTACATGCTCTTGTAATAAGCCCTGTTCGTGCTTAATCGGATCGCATAACAGTACGTCGACATTTAATGCTTTTAATTTTTGCGACAAACACGTGCCAATGTTACCCATTCCTACAATACCAATTGTTTGACCACACAATAGGCGCGCATTTTCTTGGCTTAATGCAAATAAACTACTAATTACATATTCAGCTACAGCAACGGCATTACAACCAGGTGCACTGGTAAAAGCAATATTTCTGTCATGCAGTAATTGCGTATCAATATGGTCAATGCCAATTGTGGCAGTGCCCACAAAGCTCAGCTTGTTAGCTTGTGCCAATAGTTCATGATTAACATTAGTCACTGAACGAGTAAGGAGTACATCTACATTTATTAATTGTTCAGGCGTTAATTTACGACCATCAAAACGCTCAACCTCACCAAAGTCTGCAAAGTACTGCTCAACTAAAGGCATATTTTGATCGGCAAGAATTTTCATCACTGAGTCCGTTTGGCAATTAAGTGGCGCCATTGTAACGAACAACCAAGCCTTTACACAAACTAAAAAGGCGCATTTTAGCTGATACAAATACTTAAAAGCGGTTATGTTGATTGTTTTAAATCAGCAATTTAAATTAGGGACTTAAATTATGTGGATAATAATTTTACTATTGAATATATAAAGGCCGAATCACAGCATGATTCGGCCTTTGTTATGAAAAATAAACTTCAATTACATTGAATTTTATTTACTTGATTTTAGTTTATAGCTCAAAATCTTTTTTGAATTTCAAACCAAATTCACTGCGGTCATTACTACGCATTACACCAACAAAACCTGATTGTTGTAGGCGACCAACATCGTAAACTTCGTTTAGAACGTTTTCACCATACAGTGTAACTTCCATATCGCCATATGGATTAGTGTACGAAATATTAAAACCAACTAGTTCACGAGAATCAATGGTCTCACTTTGGTTGTAAACTGATTGACCTTGCATTTCACTGCGATACGAATAATTAGCATTAAACGCAAGTGTTGCGCCACTCTCTAAATCCATAAAGTAAGAAGGTGCAACCATGACAGTCCAGCGTGGCGTCAGTGCTGGTGAATCGCCTTTACCTATGCCTTGTACACCCTCAGCCACTTCTGTTATTTCAGAATCTAAATAACCAACTGCACTACGAATAGTAAAGTCATCGGTAATAGCAACGGTTGTTTCAAGCTCAATACCTTGCGCTTTAGATTGACCTGCATTTTCTACAATTGTTACAAAGCCACCACCCGCTGTTGGATCTGAAAACGGCAATGCTAAATCGGTGTAATCAGTCACAAATACCGCAAGCATCATAGATACATTTTCGTGTACTTGGCCTTTTAAGCCCATTTCGTAGTTAATCGCTTTTGTTTCGTCAAACGATACAAATTGATCTGGTCCACCAAATGGACGCGGTGGAAAACCACCTGTTTGATAGCCTTTTTGAATCTGGCCATAAACATTCATATTATTGCTAAGCTGATAAGATGCATTTACATCCCACGTAACTGCATCAAAATCTGCACTTACATATTTACGAGTTGGAAATGATGGGAATATAGCATTTGCATCTTTCTTATCTTTTGAATAACGAAGGCCACCACCAACCGTTAAATCGTCAGTTAAATCGTAGCTGGCATTTATATATGCTGCATACGAATTAGTTTCTTGGTTAATTTCAAATTCGCCGTAACCGCCAAATGATTCTGTTACACCATCATTCAACAAGCCATTAGGTGTATTAAATGGGCTGAATACAAATGGGCCTGAACGTGTAAAGCCATCTTCATTAAAAAAGTAAAGACCAGATACAAAGTCCATATTATCGAATGTTGCATTTAGCTGAACTTCAAATGAGTACTGATCAGCACCGCCCTCCTCTGGAAACTCAGACAAGTTTAAAGGTGATGCATCATCATCTAGGCCACCTTCATACTCAGATGTACGGTAGCTTGAGATAAACTTAGTGGTATAAGTATCGTTAATTGCCCAATCGGCTGAAAACGATGTGCCCCAACCTGAGTAAGAGGTAGATTCAATACCCGCAACAGTTGTGCCTAAATCATCAGGGTCTGATGGAATTAAATCTTGAGTCAATAATGGGAAGTCGCCATTAAAAACATCATTTGAGTCTAGTGGGTCTGTCAATTCAATTGTATAAGGCGATTGGCCAGATTCGTTATCAACACCATCTAAAGAAAAAGTGAATGCTAAGTCGGTATTTGCTTGCCATTTAAGTGCAACACGACCACTAAATTCTTCTTCCTCACCAATTTCTTTTTCTGGGTTTGCTAAATTAACAGCTTCGCCCACACCATCACGTGTTTTGTACGATGCACTTGCAGACATACTTACATCATCTGTTAGTGAGTTATTAAAATAAACATCACCGGCAATACGTCCACGACTTCCCAGCTTAGCTGCAGTAGTAACAATACCTTCATCACCAGGTTGCTTTGTAATTACATTTACAGCGCCACCTAATGTATTACGGCCATATAAAGTACCTTGTGGGCCACGAAGCACTTCAACACGCTCAACATTAGGTAATGATAAGTTAGAACCCATTTGACGACCTAAGTACACACCATCAAGATACACACCCACACCCGGATCGGTAGTTATTATGTGATCTTGCAAACCTATACCGCGGATAAATACAGACGCATGCGCAGAATTGCCCACGCCATAGCGGGTAATATTTAAATTTGGAACATATTTACCAATATCTTCTAGGTTACTCATATTGGCTTTATCAATTAGGTTAGCGCCAATTGAAGTGATAGCGGTTGGAGATTCAAACAGGCTCTCTGTACGTTTACGAGCTGTGACTTCTATCTTTTCAAATGCGTCTTGTTTAGCTGTTTTTTTAGTTTCTTCGGCGTTTACAGAGGTAGTGAGTGCAGCAAAAATTGCTAGACTTAACTGTGAGAGGTTACGTAATTTCAAAATATTCTCCAAAGGATACCGTGTGATTTAGTTATGCATTTATACTTAAGAGTATAAATTTCAGGCATAAAAAAAGATGCGTAATGCATCTTTCCTCTGGATGGGTATTATATGACAGAATTGTGAAGAAATGTATAAATTATTTGAATAAATGTATAAAGAATAAAGGCGACTTAAGCATTGTTAGCTTTAGATGGATTATCATAAATAAAGAACATTAATATCAACCTCACTAAAAAGCTGTTTTAAAACAAAAAACCGCATAAATACAATTTTAAAAAGCACATAAAACGTACTTTACACATGTACTTTAGTGTATAAAAAAAGAGCTACAACACATTCTCCTATCATTGAAATTAACTAAAAATAAGAATATAGTACTAAAATGTAGTCTATGGATAGAATATTATGAATATTGAAAACACAGCTGATAAAAGCCTCAAATGCTTCACAAATCCAAATTACACTTCACTTTTTTGTGTTGCAGCTGACTTCAACGTTTTACTTGTTAATTATCAAGCTTTAAACGTCATTACCAATTATGAACTTATTAATCAATTCATGCTAAAAAATGGTCACCAAGGACTGGTAATTTTTGATGTCCCAAAAGACTGCGATGTACTAGCATTAAAAGAGTGGCCAAATTTAAAAGGATTGTTTTACGAAGGCACTGACGAAGTACTACTTCAACAAGGATTAGAAGCCATTGAACAAGGAAAGTTATGGTTCCCTCGTGCAGTAACCGATGATTGGATGAGGCAAATGCTAGCGAGTGAACAACAAACTACTCTGCAATCAAACAACTTAACCTGCAAGGAAATGAAAGTATTAAACTTATTATTTTCTGGCTTACATTCAAGTGCAATTGCAGACACCCTATTTATCAGTGAGGCTACTGTTCGCGTCCATTTACATAAAGTGTATCAAAAGATTGCTGTGAAAAATAAACAACAAGCATTACTTTGGTGCCAAAAAAACTTAAATAAGGTTAATAATTAAGCGGACTTATTTGAAACCTTATTATGTCAGAATATTCACCGGCAGCTTGCCTTTCAAAATCATTTAGTTGAATTTTCAAAGGTAACAAATAAACGGTTTGTCCTGAATATGAGAATTTATGTTGTGATACGTTATTTAGTTCAAGCCATCTTCCAGCCAGATCTAGACTGTAATTAATTGCATATTTATCTCTATAGAGACTGTGTATTAATTTACCATTATTATCTGAACTTACAGATAATTGAATATCTGAATTAGTAACAACTTGTAAACTAGGTAACATAGTGTATTCCTTACCCGGTATTAGCTCTCCCAAATTAATAGTATTTGAAAATGTATTATACCCAAGTACAGAAAGACTTGTTCTAGGCACAATATTTTCTTGAATGCTATATTCTCGTTCATCTAACAACTTGCTCCCCTGATCGTATAATTTCATTTGGAGTCTATCTGTATAGACACCAGCTTTAATCGGCGTTCCTGATGGTATTAGTAATGACAATATCGTCGAAGAATTAGTAAAGCTCAACTTTAAAGTTGATGTGCTAACTAACTGACTCTGTATACTTTGCATTTGGTACGGAACACTTTGAAATTGCCCTTTTAACTGAGCTTGGTTCTCACTTGTAATCAGGAGCTGTAATTGACAACTCTTATCATTAATAACGCTTATACGTAGCTCTTTCTTAGAGTCTACTTGCTGTAAGGCATGGTAGCTTTCAAAATCATCATAAATATGTTCAACCTTATCGAACCTAGCAGCACATTGCGCATGAATTAAAGGCGTAAAAATAAATAGTGCTAAACCACCCAATAATAAACTTACTTTTTTATTGTACATAAATAGCTCCTTTGCGCTGTAATTGTTCACCTTCAGATACTTCAATCGTAAAATGTGACTTTTCTGCATTCTTAAGTGTAATTTCATAATTACAGGCGGTTAAACCTGTTAATGCAAATCGTCCTTTTTTATTCGTAAAAAATGTATGCTCTTTCTTACTACTATTATCTAAACAAATAGCCGTTCCAACCTGTAACGATAGTGGCTTTTTTTGTTGGTCGTACAGCGTTGCAATGACTGATATGTTAGCGGCAGTCCCTATTGTAATTGCATGACCCGTTCGATAAGGTGAATAAAGAGTAATAATACCAGAACCTATATCATACCCTGGCGCTAAGTTATCAATATCGACTGCAACGTTGGTTGAGGCGTATGAACTTATATCGTTCAATAAAATAGTCTCGAAGTCTTCATTATCGGCCCTATATTCATCTTCATATTGCCCCAATATAACTTTTTTTCCTTTAAGGCTAGAGTGAGGTTTTACTAAAGCGAAGCTATCGTATATGGGTTTCCCAACAGCCCAACTCTTATCTGCAAATGCTATACTTGACGCCAAGCTTAATCGGCTCTGATGGTAAGCTGAGTCCTCATTAAATTGCTCGTAAAAACTCCCATGATCAAAGTTCATAACAAAACGATTCGCGTTATATTGAGTATTTAAATCAAAAATAGCTTCATTTTGATCATTTTTTTCAAGCCCAGCTCTTATGTTCAAAGCTCCAACATAGCGCTGATTACTATCTTGAGAGAATTCTAAACGTGTTTTGTCACGCCTAGATTGATGAGATAATTTAGCCCGTCGAGTATTAGAAAACTTATAAGTGACAGACAACCTTACATCCCATTGACTTTCTTCAGCGAGACCCTCCCACTGCCCACCTAAACTATATCTCCATTGGCTATTATCGATCTCACCAGAAAGACTAACCCCAATTGATTTATCAAATTGAGCTTCATCATATGACCTTGATAAGCTTGTAAAAAAAGATGTTTGCGTATTATCGCCCCAAAAAAAACTATAATTAGCCTGAATATAATGCTCTCTTAAACGAGAACTAGATTGAGAATCAGGCCGATAACCAAGTCCTGTAAAATATCTTGATGAGTATTCATAACCCACCGTTATGTCAGTGTTATTATCACTATGATTTCTATAGTTACTATAAACAATGCGATAAGCATGGCCTGTTTTTTCATTGAAACTTATCGCATTTTCAAACGCAATCTGTCCAATTTTAGCTGCATAAATATTTTTAAAACCAACCTGCTGAGAATACTCATCACCCTGTACTGCCGCACCCGCTGTCCAGCTAGGTGTAATGCCATAATCAAGATAAAAGCTGGCTAGTGGCTCGTCGTAATCATAATCTAGCTCACTACCTAAGCGTGAAGGAACGCCTAAATGAAACTCATATTCAAGTTGCCCTTGAGCAAAAAGATCTAAACCTGTCGTTACGTCAAAATCAACAAAACGCACAACTCCTGCTATATCAGTGATCCTCAGAGTAATATTATTGCTTCCTTCATTAAGGGGAATATCATCAAGAGAATATATACCTGCGGCTAAATTAAGTTTTTGTACTATACGTTCGCCAACTAACACCTCTACAGAGGATGGACTCTCTAAGGTAAAGCTACGAGAAGCACTGGGTCTGATAGGTCTGTCAGAAACTAGCGAAAAATCATGTGAAAGCGACAAACCGAGTACCCGTGCTGTTGATTGAAAATAACTACCTGAACTATAATTATCACCGACTGATATACGTAACCCACTAAGCGGTAGGTCATGTATTATACGAGTACCTAAGCGCCTAATATTTGATGAAGTAGGAGTCACTTCAGATAAATACTCCACTTCGTTTTCTAAAACCCACCCTTCCCAGCTCACTACCATTTCAGAGCGAATAGCTAAGAGCTCATCTGTTGTGTCCTCGCCTTTATCTTGCTGATAAAAATAACTTGAATAAGCATTAACAAATCCACTTAGTTTAGCGGGTTCCGATGCTGTTAAATTCCTTGAATCAGATTTTAAACTTAGCTGTTGAGGGCGAGTCAGTCTAAGAGGTACTGATATTTCTAAGCTAAAATCACTCATATCGAATGAAATATTATATCCAAATGACTCTAATGCTTTTGTATCAATAACATTATTATTAACTTTAAACTCTAAAGAATCAAAATCTTCTGAAAATAAAAGTCGTTCGAATGAAACTTTAATTTCACTCCATTTAAGTGATAAATTATCATTTGGGTCAACTGCAAGAGTTAATTTACCAATAGCATTTTTATTCAGTTCTGCTTCAACGCTGAGTTCGATGGTTCTTTTAGACGGGTTAATTTTTGAATAACATAATTGAGTAAAGCTCAATAAAAATATGCATAATAAAACTCGCATAACTAGCGAGCCAGCACTAAACGTAGATGATTTAAACTTCCTTCCTGTAAAGATTGTGGCATAGGGACTTTTATGACACTGGTGCTATGAGGAGCAAAAAAAACATCGTATCCGTTTGCTTTTAATTGATCTTTTAAAATTCGATCGCTCAGGGTTTTATTTTTAGTGATTTTTATTTCATAATCACTTAATCGTCCTGCCCCTTTTCCTTCATTTAATACTTCAGTGACGATAAAGCCATCCTCAACATGAGGTTCTTTTATAGTCAGTTTAGGAACTAATCGAGGTTGATCCAAATGAACAATTAAATTTACATTTAACAGCATCGTAAGTTGTGACTGTTTATTTATAGACTGCTTTGCAATGGGCTGCTCAATCAAACTAACTTGATAGCTTTTATCTGTACTAGGAAGTTTTTTATCTAACCATCTAAATTGCAACTGCTGGCTTTGCCCTGGTTGCAAAAATAGCGATGGAGGAAAAACCCACAATGGAGAGTCATCTAAAGAAATTAATTTAGGCGTGCCTTGAGAAAAGTCAATTTCGTAAATTTGTATATCAAAAGCAATGTCTCTTGGTAACTGATTGTGAACCAAGCTAGAAGCGTTACTTGAACGACTATCAGGGGAGAAAGTAACCACCATAGGCGTTACTTCTACAGCAAAGGTCGGTGCAATTACAATTACATATATAAGAAAGTAACTGCATATCCGCAGCATTAAAAATTGACCTCTAGATCACTACTAGCTGCATTAAACTTTGTTGGAATTTTTATTGAGACCTCACGGCTAGATTTTGGTAATAAAATTTTTCCAGTCAATGCTTTACTCAATTCGGTCCCTTCTAATAATAGCTCTTGATCATCGCCTTTAATAAGCCACTGTGCCTGCGATAAGCGAATATATTTATTGCCTGTATTTTCCAGAAGCACATTCCATGTTTCTGTATCTACTTGGCGTTTATTTTTAATTAATAATTTTGCCTCAGCACCTTTAGGCACCACATTAAACAAAGTTCTAAAGCTAACTGACATACCAACGCCTGATTGCCCCGCTTTCTCTAAATCAACAGATACCTGATCAATAGCTATTCGGTATGCTTTTGAGTTTTCTAACATTGGTTCGCCAATATATCGAACAATTACCGACTGACTTTTCCCGGACGGAATAATTGTAGTCATGGGAATAATTAAAAAGTCTTCTTCATTCGCTTTTAATGTTTCATCACCGTTGGAAGCTATTAGTAAATCAAAAGCTGATATCTCAATAGTTAAAGAACTATCTGAAGGGTTAGATATACGAATTGTTTGTTGTGATTGGCTACCTGATGATTCAAGCTCTGCGACCATTGGTTTAACTTGAAAAGCCAGTGTAGAATAAGAGCTGAGTAAAAGTATCATTAAAAAGATATAACGCATATAGAGTCCCTCCTGCTAAATTAAAAGGCAGTAATTACTGCCTTTTATTATGCTAATTAGTTAGCTGTTATTGCCAACATCAGCGTATCTGCATAAGTACCGGCATAAACAGGCTCTTGAGTCACAGTTAATAAAATATTACCTGTGACTCCTCCTGCAGCAAGCGTTGACGAACCAGGCTGACTTTGCGATTCTGTCTGATCATTTTGACCATTTTCAGCTGAAAGTGTAAAATTAAATGCGTCTGCAGTTAACATTGCTGTGTAGCCAACACCTTGATTTTCTTGATCAGCATTCTGTAAATGCCCTTCAGATGTCGTTAATGACATAGTAGCACCATCGGCATCGTTACATTGCAAATCAAAGCCTACGTTTTTAGTCGCACCATTTGTTAATGTTTGGAAGAATTGTGTTGTGTTAATATTACTCACTGCACAAACCGATGACACTGCACCACCAACATTAAGGTTTTCAGCAAATGCTGCGCCAGATGTTAGAGTTGCAATTGCTGATAACACGATTAACTTTTTCATTTTAATATTCCTTATCCATGTGACATATTTGTTTATATTTTATAGTTAGTGTTTACCAAACTCCACCAGATACAACCGATGGTGTCATTTCTATGCGAAGCACATCCTGGTAGCTTCCGGCATAAATTAAAGGCTCATCTAGTTTTAACTGTAATTTAGCTACACTGTTAAATAAAATCTTATCAACATCAAAATTGTACATAGATTTGAGCTCAAGTGCTGTTGCGGAAACGTCGCTTGAAACGCCCTCTATTGACCAATTAATATTATAAGCATTTATTTGAGTACTTTGCTGGTGGCGCAGGCCACCATTTTCAGATTGCATTGATACTCGCATAGGTGAATTACAATTAATCACTAGCTTTGTACTCGCAAGGCCATCTGAAGAAAACTGAAGGTTGTTATTTTGAGTAGTAAAGCCGCACACTGGTGAAATATGACCTACCAGAGTTAAACTTACTTCATCATTACTGAATGCATTCATTGCAAAGCAACATAATAAAAACCAAGTTAGCTTCTTCATCAGCGCCATTTCCTTTGAACAACCTAGCTAAGACAGGAGTAATCTTATGATAAAAACACCGTTTAGAAAGTTTCTATTTGCTTATATCTAGCTTTACTTATTAATAATTTCGACTATGCAACACTATAAAATATAAACATTTAAACTAAATAACTTATGTAAAACACTTATAATTAAATGTTAACAAATCTATATGGTAGTAAATGCAATACTTACGGCTTGTAAGTTACATTAAGACGTTATAAACAAGAATCACCAATCGTATGCTTTATATCCAACCCCAGTACTAAACATTTTTAAACACAAACATTCGCACCTGATTAATTTAAAAAACAAAATAATATTGACTAAAAATTAAATAAAAACTTTAAACCATTCTGTTTATTAGATAAATACTCGTTATGCACTTATACTAATAAAGAAATCAACATGTAAATAACAAATAGGAACAACATATGAAAAAGCTATCTGTAGCAGTGGCTGTATGTGCAGTTTTAGCATCTAGCTATGCTAGTGCTGAGGTAAGAATTAATGGTTTTGCATCAATTGTCGGTGGTAAAAGTCTGGAAGATGATCGCGGCCGCTATGGCTATGATGATGACATTTCGTTTAAAAATGAAAGTGTGTTTGCACTGCAGTTATCTACTGACTTACAAGAAAAATTAAGTGCGACAGCACAAATTGTAGCTCGTGGTAATAATGATTTTGATGCAGAATTTGAGTGGGCTTACTTAACTTATGAATTTAATGATGAGTTTCAATTAAGCGCTGGTAAAATGCGAGTGCCTTTTTACCGTTATTCTGACTTTATTGATGTAGGTTATGCATACCGTTGGGTGCGTCCACCAGAGTCAGTATACAGCATCCCTTTTTCTACTTACGAAGGGTTAAGCTTACTTTATAATTCGCAACTTGGTGACTGGGATTCTACAGTACAAGTCATTTATGGTAGCTTCGATGGTGAAATTGAAGCCGTCACTTACCATGATAAAGCTGAATTAACTGATATCGCCGGTATCAATTGGACGCTATCTTATGACTGGTTTAGTGCACGTGCTGCTTATTTAATCGCAGACACATCAATAGCACTTGGTCAGAATGATACTGACGATATAGTTGGTGCTCAAATAAATGAACTTGAAAACGTATTGCGTCAAAGCGGGTTAACAGCACAAGCAGATGATCTTGATATTAATGAAGACGACGGTACGTTTATTGGCATTGGTTTTTCAATTGATTATAACAATGTGTTATTTGATGCCGAGTATACTCAATTTGAAGTTGACAATAGCCTTTTAGCTAAACAGACTCAGTATTATGCTTCTGTTGGTTACAGAATGGATGACGTAATTGTACACTTCACTTATGAAGATAATGACGATGAGCATGACTCCTCTCGTTACAATCAAATCCAAGCTATCCCTTCACTAAATAGTGCTCTAAACAGCGCATTAGATGGAGTTAAATCACAAAGTAATGTGTATACAATTGGTACGCGTTATGATTTTCATCCTTCCGCTGCTTTCAAGATCGACTTTAGTCGTTTTGAAGATGACATAACTGATACAGAGACGGATGTTGTAGCTGTTGGTGTAGATCTTGTCTTTTAATTGGAGCTTATGATGAAAAAATTAATTTTAGTAAGTGCACTTTCATTGTGCTCAATTAATGTATTTGCAGAAGTTGCTGTGATTATTAATCCAAGCAATGCTAGCTCTGTAGATGCTGACACAATAAAAAAGATTTATCTGGGAAAAAGTAAGTCATTTAGTAATGGCGATAAAGTTAATCCTATAAATCAAGACGGTACATCTGTAGCTGATGAATTTAACGACAAAGTAGTGGGTAAGTCTAGCAGTCAGTTAAATGCATATTGGTCAAAGCTTGTATTTACAGGTAAAGGTACCCCGCCTGAAAAACTAACATCTGACCAAGCTGTTATTGATTTTGTTGCAGCTAATGGAAATGCAATTGGCTATGTTGATAGCGCTAAAGTGACCGATAAAGTAAAAGTTATTGCGACCTTTTAGCAGTGAAATTGATATAAAAAACCACCCAGAGGTTAATACAGATAGGTTGAGAAATATTTAACTAATCGATAAACCGGCCTTCGGGTTCCTTTATGAAGGCTTCTGAATTTATTCAGAGGCCTTTTTTTGCAACCCACTACAACACTTTCTCTAGCCAATAGCTACGCACCCAATTCAGAAGACTTCTGTCAACTGAGTGTTACGACGTGTGCAATTAATATTATTAACTTAATTCAGACTATGTTTATTGAGAACTCAGGGAGTATCCCTAAATAAATAGAGCAATAGTAAGCTAAAGTAGAGCATCACATATTACTAATAAAGCGGGAGTGGACATATACTAGGTATGTCAAACCAGATATCCAAACAAAAAAGCCAGTCAGCGGTTAACTAACTGGCATCAACCCTAGGGTAGATTTTTATACTGGCTCAGTACTAAGCTTTACTCGATTCTAAACTTAGCGGTTGCATCTAATAGGTTATCAGATAGGTAATGTAGGTTTTTGGCTACGTCGCGTACAGCAAGTAGTGAGTCCATAGTATCTTCGAACGATACATGCATATTTGACACATTATCTACTACCATAGCTGCAACGGATGTTTGTTCTTCAGTTGCTGCTGCTATTTGCGAATTCATACCATTAATTTCTAACATTTGCTCTGCGATTTTCTCTATTGAAATACCTGTTTTTTCTGCGGCTGTAGCATTATCTGTTGCCATATCACGTGCTGAAGTCATAGCAGCTACAGATTCATTTGCGGCAGTCGTTAATGATCCCAATAGTTCACGTATTTCATTAGTAGAATGTGCAGTGCGAGAAGCCAGTTCACGAACCTCATCTGCCACTACAGCAAAGCCTCTTCCATGTTCACCTGCTCGTGCAGCTTCAATAGCAGCATTAAGAGCAAGTAAGTTTGTCTGATCTGCAATAGACGTAATTACATTCAAAATCTGCGATACATTTTTTGTATCGTCCGCAAGCTTATTAATAGTCCCTGCAGCTCGATTAATTTCATCACTGAGCGTACGAGAAGCGGTAACTGACATCTGTACTTGTGTACGACTTTGTTCAACTTCTTTCTCGGCCGTTTCAGCAGCGTGAGAAGCGTTAGCAGCAGATTCTGATATATCACCAACACTCTGCTTCATTTCTTCCATAGATTGCTTAACAATTTCAGCATCAGTGGTTTGCTTTGTTGTAGCACGCTCAGCTTGTTCCATACCTTGAACTAGTCGTGTTGAGTTTTCCATTAAAGGCTCACATACAGCAATAACTTCAAGAACTGTTTCTCTTAGTAAGGAAATAAATGCGTTAAAATTAATAGAGACTTGGCCAATTTCGTCTTCTGAGTTAACAGATAGCTGTGTGCTTAAAGAACCATTGCCGCTTGCTAATAAACTAAGGTTGTTAGCTGCATCACTCGCAGATGAACCTATATTCTTAGCAATCCAAATAGCCATAAACAATAATAAAATTAATGAAATAATGGATACAGCTAACATTAGAGTTAATGCTTCATCAGAGCGCGCTTTAGTGTTGGCAACCAGTTCAAAAAAACGATTATCCGCTTTTTGTTGAGCGCCTTTAAAACTTTCTAAAACAGATCCATATAAACTTGTTTTAAGCTGCGCTTGTTGCTGAATCTTACTAAAATCAGCAGTACCGTTAACCATACCTGTAGCAATACTTGAGGATATTTTTTCATAATCTGACAACTCATTAATAATATCGTTATTAATGTAGGAGTTATTAAGCTGCGTTATTAAGGTAATATTAGACTCTAAAGTTTGATATACCTCGTCTGCTTTAACGATAAGGTCTTGCTCACCAAACGTAACCGCTTGGGTATAAAGTTCATCAAGTTTTTCTAAAAGCCCTACGTTTTGCGACGTTATTTTTACAACTTTATACGATGAGTTACTCATTTCATCGAGAGAAACCTTATTATCATTCATAGCTAAATAGTTTATCAATACGATCACTATAAAAGCCACTACCGCAATGCATGTTATTGCATGTATTTTTTTTGTTATGCTTAGGTTTTGAAAAGAGAAGCCTGAAGCCATACTGTGCTACCTTATTTTATTGTCTATATTTATTATCGGCTTGATATCTATAAGTGTGAGCTAAATTTGTAATATTTCTAGTTTTTTCTAACAAATAGAAGGATTATTTAACAACAACCACACACTGTCCAAAAAACAATCACAATAAATTACAGATACAAAAAAACCAGTAACATCACTGCTACTGGTTTCTAAATTTGGTGCGGATGGGGGGACTTGAACCCCCATGCCCTAAAGCACCACCCCCTCAAGGTGGCGTGTCTACCAATTCCACCACATCCGCATTTTTTAAGCTTTCGCTTAATTGTTAAACATGTGATTTATTTGAGGACTATAAATCGTTTAACGATAGCTTTACGCTAAATTAGTTTGGTACGTCAGAGCTTTGCTCTTTAGTAGATGTTACTGGAACATCTTCTTCAACAGGAACTACTGTTTCTACTGCTGGAGCTGCTTCTAGGTTTTCCCATTCGTCAGTCTTTTTAATTTGACCAGCAGTTAGGTTTCCTAACACAATGCTTAATACAAAAAATACCGTTGCTAAGCTTGTGGTTGTTTTTGTCATAAAGTTACCTGCACCTGACGAACCAAAAACTGTGCCTGATGCACCAGCGCCAAATGAAGAACCCATATCTGCGCCTTTACCTTGTTGAATTAAAACCATTCCAACTAGAGCCAAAGCCACAACTAAATAAACTACTAATAAAATTTCGTACATCTTATACAGTCCCTTTTGCACTGTTACAGATTGCAGTAAAAGATTCTGCTTTTAGACTTGCGCCGCCAATTAAGCCGCCATCTATATCTGTTTGTGCAAATAATAATTCGCTATTTTTTTCATTAACGCTACCACCATATAAGATGGTAAGCCCTTGTGCTAAATTGCTATCAAGTGATGCAATTTTGTCACGGATAAATTTATGAACAGTTTGTGCCTGCTCTGGCGATGCAGTCTTACCTGTGCCTATGGCCCAAACGGGCTCGTATGCTATCACAGAATCTTTCAGTGCTGCTACACCTAATTTCTCTATTACTGCATCAATTTGTGCAGCAACTACTTGTTCGGTTTGACCGTTTTCTTGCTCACTTTCGCTCTCGCCTACACATAATATTGGTGTTAACCCAACTTGCTGTGCTCTAGCAAACTTTTCAGCGACTGTTGCATTACTTTCGTTATAAATACTGCGGCGTTCAGAATGACCAACGAGTACGTAAGTTGCACCTAAATCTTTTATAAGCTGCGCATCAACTTCACCAGTATATGCGCCAGGTGTATTTTCAGAAACAGTTTGAGCTCCTGTAGAAACACCGCTAGCTACCATTGCTGGTACAAGTGGGAATGGAGGAAATAAAACAATGTCCATCTCTTGTGATTTTACATCGTTAATAGCGTCAGACATTTGTTTAACTAACTCTAAAGAGCCATTCATTTTCCAGTTGCCTGCGACCATCGCCTTGCGTATTGCCATTATCCACTCCACATTAGAAAGCGGGCGAGATATTAACTTTTCTCGCCCAAAGTTACAAGAGATTATTGTTATTAATCAGTTTGTTTGCTCATAGATTCTACAACAGCTGCAATTTTTTGAGCGCTGTCTATTACAATCTTTTCTTGCTCGGCTTCAACCATAACACGAACCACAGGTTCAGTGCCTGACTTACGCAGTAAAACACGGCCTTTATCGCCTAAAGCAAGCTCTACTTCTGCTACAGCTGAAAGCACTTCTGGTGCTTTTGTCGGGTCAGTTCCAGCTGTATAACGCACGTTAATCATCTTCATTGGATACTTGGTAAAACCAGCGCCTAAGTCTTGCAATGTACGATTTTGTGCAACCATAGCAGCAAGTACTTGTAAGCTTGAAATAATACCATCACCCGTGCTAATTAAGTCTAGATTTAGTACATGGCCTGAGCTTTCACCGCCAATTTTCCAGCCTTTTTGCTGTAGTAATTCCATAACATAGCGATCCCCTACTTTGCTGCGAGCAAACTCGATACCTTTTGCTTTTAAAGCATTTTCAAGACCCATGTTAGACATAACAGTACCAACTACACCACCACCCAAATTATCATCTTGGGCTGCTTGGCAAGCAATAATATAAACCAGATCATCACCATCAAAAACACGGCCATTATGATCAACCATCATCACGCGGTCACCATCACCATCGTATGCAATACCTACGTCGGCTTTAAGTTCAAGCACTTTACGTTTAAGGGTATCTACGTGAGTAGCGCCACATTCATGGTTGATATTAACGCCGTTAGGCTCACACGCATGTGTTATTACTTCTGCACCAAGTTCACGCATAACAGAAGGTGCAATATGATAAGTAGCGCCATTTGCGCAATCGACAACAATTTTAAGACCTTCTAAAGACAGGCCTTGCGGGAATTGACTCTTACAAAACTCTATATAGCGGCCATCCGCACTGACTAAACGCGATGCTTTGCCTAATTTATCTGAAGCAACACATGTCATTTGCTCATCAAGCATCGCTTCAATTTCAAGTTCTACTGCATCATCAAGCTTTAAGCCTTGACCATTGAAAAACTTAATACCGTTATCGTAATACGGATTATGTGAGGCACTAATTACAATACCTGCTTCAGCACGAAATGTTTGCGCTAAATAAGCAACGGCCGGTGTCGGCATAGGACCCAATAATACAACATCAATACCAGCAGCAATTAAACCAGCCTCAAGTGCGGTTTCAAGCATATAGCCCGAAATACGCGTATCTTTACCAATAATTACTTTTTTAGTACCACTTTGCGATAATACACGCCCAGCAGCCCAGCCTAGCTTCATTGCAAATTCAGGGTTTATTGGAGCAGCGCCTACAAGTCCACGCACGCCATCGGTGCCAAAATATTTTCTTTCTTTCATTGTGAAATTCCTTGTTCGCAGGCTTGATATACACCAAGTACATCTGCGGTTTCTTTTACGTCATGTACACGAATAATTTTTGCGCCATTTTGCGCTGCGATTAACGCACCCGCTAAGCTGCCCGCTAACCGTTCATTTGTATTTCTGTTTAATAAATTACCTATCATCGATTTACGAGATAATCCGGCCAATAATGGCAAACCTAATTTATTAAAATCATCAAACTTAGCCAATATTTGATAGTTATGACTAAGCGTTTTTCCAAATCCAAAACCTGGGTCTAGAATAAGTCGTTCAAACTTAATCCCAGCTGTTTCACATGCTTTAATACGTTCACTAAAAAACATACTTATATCTGCAAACAAATTATCGTAATGAGGTGACGATTGCATGCTCCGGGGCTGCCCTTGCATATGCATTAAACAAATTGCTACATCTTCATACTGCGCAACCGTTTCTAAGGCGTCTATTTCTTGCAAAGCTCTAACATCATTGACTATATCTGCCCCTGCAAGTATTGCTTGTTCCATTACTTGCGCTTTACTAGTATCAATTGAAATAACGCAATCACTGCGCTGACGTATCGCTTTAATAGCGGGGATTACTCGAGCAAGTTCATCTTCTAAGCTAACATCTGGCGCCCCTGGGCGAGTAGATTCTCCCCCTATATCTAAAATTGTCGCACCGTCATCTAATAATTGCATTGCGCGTTTTAGCGCTATTTTAGGATCTAAAAACTGCCCACCATCAGAAAATGAATCCGGCGTTACATTTAATATTCCCATAATAACGGGCTTTTCAAGATTAAGCGTACGCCCTCTCGGAAGCTTTAATATGTTAGTCATTGCCAACCTTTATTCTTTTTCTAAATAGCTGATACAAAAAAGCCCCGAAGTTCGGGGCTTTCATTACTATTTTAACGATTATTCAGCTTTGTCATCAAGGTTTGTTTCATCTTTTTTTGATGAATCATCAGTCTTTTGATTTTCATCAGCAACTGGTTCTTGAGGTTCTTCCGCTTTTACCGGTTTAGCTTCATGACGGTCATGTGCATCACGCGGTTCACGTACTGGTTGGCGTGCCATTAAATCATCAATTTGTTTAGCATCAATAGTTTCGTATTTCATTAACGCATCTTTCATTGAGTGAAGAATATCAATGTTTTCTTTTAATATTTCTTCTGCTCTTTGATAGTTACGATCTGAAAGTAATCGAACCTCTGCATCAATTACTTTTGCCGTGTCGTCCGACATGCTAGATGAACGACTACCGCCACCACCCATATACATTTCGTTCTGATCTTCAGCGTAAAGTAACGGACCTAGTTTTTCACTTAAACCCCAATGTGTAACCATTTTACGCGCTATATCTGTAGCTCGTTCAATGTCATTACTTGCACCCGTTGTTACTTTATCTGCGCCGTAAATAAGCGCTTCAGCAATACGGCCACCATAAAGGCTAGAAATCATTGATTCTAAAAGCTCTTTTGAATGGCTAACACGATCTTGCTCAGGCAAGTACATTGTTACACCCAGCGCACGGCCACGTGGAATAATAGATACTTTATAAACTGGATCATGTTCTGGCACCATACGACCAACAATTGCATGGCCAGCTTCATGATACGCTGTCATTGCTTTTTCTTGCTCGCTCATCACCATGGTCTTGCGCTCTGCGCCCATCATGATTTTATCTTTAGCAGCGTCAAATTCAGCCATACTTACAACACGTTTATTACCACGCGCTGCATAAAGTGCAGCTTCGTTTACTAAGTTTGCTAAATCCGCGCCAGAGAAACCTGGAGTACCACGTGCTATAAGAGCAGCTTCTACGTTATCGCCTAATGGCACTTTACGCATGTGTACTTTAAGTATTTGCTCACGACCACGAATATCAGGTAAACCTACTTCAACTTGACGGTCAAAACGACCTGGACGAAGTAATGCAGGGTCTAATACATCTGGTCGGTTAGTTGCTGCGATAACGATAATACCTTCGTTACCACCAAAACCATCCATTTCTACTAGCATTTGGTTAAGTGTTTGCTCACGTTCATCGTTACCGCCGCCCATACCAGCACCACGTTTACGACCAACAGCGTCAATCTCATCTATAAAGATAATACAAGGCGCCGCTTTTTTAGCTTGCTCAAACATGTCACGTACACGTGACGCACCAACACCCACAAACATTTCAACAAAATCTGAACCAGAAATTGTAAAAAATGGCACTTTAGCTTCACCAGCAACAGCCTTCGCAAGTAACGTTTTACCGGTACCTGGAGGACCAACCATTAGTACACCTTTAGGAATACTACCGCCAAGTTTTTGAAACTTAGAAGGATCTCGTAAAAAGTCTACCAGCTCAGTAACATCTTCTTTCGCTTCATCACAACCTGCAACATCAGCAAACGTTGTTTTAATTTGATCTTCACTCATTAAGCGAGCTTTACTCTTACCAAATGACATAGCGCCTTTACCGCCGCCGCCTTGCATTTGACGCATGAAGAATATCCATACACCTATAAGCAGTATCATCGGGAACCAAGAGATAAATATACTTGCTAAGAATGATTGTTCTTCAGGTTGTACACCCTTCACATTTACATCATTTTTAAGTAAATCATTTATTAAGTCTTCATCGTACATTGGCATCGTTGTTTGAAAACGCTCACCACTGCTCTTAGTACCAGTAATATTTCCTGTACCGCGGTCGATAATAACTTCTTGTAAAGAGCCACTGCGGACATCTTTTACAAATTGAGTGTAACTTGTTTGACGATCAACTTGCTCGCCGCCATTAAAGCTCTGAAAGACTGACATCAGCACAACTGCAATCACCAGCCATAGTATTAAATTTTTCGCCATATCGCTCAAGGGGTTAACCTCTTGTATCCAATTAATTTAAATTCAACTAAACGCCAAGCAACTGTACTACAGTTTGTATCCAGTCGCTACTATATATACTTCCCGAGAACGGGCACGTGAGGCATCAGGTTTGCGTATTTTCACTGCTTTAAAACTATTACGTACATCTTGCAAGTATTGATCAAAGCCTTCTCCTTGGAAAACTTTAACAATAAATGCGCCATTTTTCTTTAGTACTTGACTACACATATCCAGCGCAAGTTCTACCAAATACATACTACCCGCTTGATCTACTGAGTTATTGCCACTCATATTTGGTGCCATGTCAGAGAGTACCACATCAACATTTTTACCATCAATACGTTTTAACAACGCATTTAATACAGCCTCCTCACGAAAGTCACCTTGTAAGAAGTCAACACCCGCAAGTGAATCCATCGGCAATATATCACACGCGATCACTTGGCCTTTGTCACCTACTTTTTCAGCCAAATATTGAGACCAACTTCCTGGAGCCGCCCCTAAATCAACAACTGTCATACCTGGACGAAGTATTTTATCTCTATTTTGTACTTCATCTAATTTAAAAACCGCTCGGGAACGCCAGCCTTTTTTTTGCGCTTCTTGAACATATTTATCATCAAAATGTTCTTTCAGCCATCGCTGTGAACTGGCTGACTGTTTTTTATTTGTCATAAATTAACACGCAACTAATTAGTAATATTCTCTAGATGGCGTTAGAATACCCTTAATTCAAGCCATATTCAGCAAAATTTGTATAAACATGACATTATCAAACAAACAAAAGCAGTTTTTAAAAGGTCAGGCACATAGCCTTAAGCCTGTAGTTTTACTAGGTTCTAACGGTTTAACCGAGGGCGTAGTAGTAGAAATTCAAAGTGCATTAGAAATTCACGAATTAATCAAAGTTAAAGTTCCAACTGACGATCGTGAAACAAAAGCATTAATTTTTGAAGCAATCGTACGTGAAACTGGTGCGACTAAGCTACAAACGATAGGTCACACTATTGTGCTTTATCGTCAAAGCGTTGAGAAAAAAATACATTTACCTCGTAACTAATTATTCCTGTTAAAGGATTTAGTGCGTTTAAATTGAAAAACCAGCTTAATGCTGGTTTTTTATTATTTAACGTTTTAAATCAAAAACTCATTTTATGATGGGTTACATCATATTCACTACCATTACTACTGGGCTTCTTATTCAATATAAAGTACTGAGTAAATTGTGTTTCACTCATTGCTGGCACTTTTTCATTCGAAAGTAGCTCGGCTAGTTGCGGTGTTGTATTACTGTGCCCAATAACAACAACTACACCTTTTAGTTTTAGTAACTCATTTTTCAAATCACTTAGCTCACCTGCGTTATACACATTTACGTCGGTATTCAAATATGCCTGCAAAGGGGCCGCTGTTTGTAACGTGCGTTTATAGTTGCTGCTGAAAATATGTATATTTTGATACTCTTTGAAAAAAGTAACTAAATTATTTGCACGTGCCTTTCCCACCTCTGAGAGCGCTGGATTTTTACCCGTTAACTTTTCGCTATGACGAAACAAATATATCTCATCAGGTGCTGCAAACACTAAACTACAATTAAATAACATGACTAAAAAAGTGATTGCTAATATTATTTTAATATTCATATTTTTTTACCTCGTTTGTATTCTAATAGCCTGTCGATAAATTCAGTCGTTAGCTCATTGATTACGCCGGTTTCAGCATTAACTATTAAGCTAAAACCAATATTTAAGTGAGGAAATACAACCACATCACTTCTATATCCTTGCACCCAGCCACTATGATAGTAAAGTGTTTCATCAGCATAGTTATAAACGCGCCAACCTAATCCGTAATAAGCTTCATTAAGGTGTTTTTTCCACACCCTGCGATGCATTTCTTTTTTTGTATGTGTATAAGGGCGTGTTTGTTTTGCTAGAGTATCCAATGACAAAACATCAGGATATTGGCCCAGCTGCGCTCTTAACCAAATAGCCATATCACTTGCGCTAGCGTTCACACCCGCTGCAGGTCCCACTTTATAATAATTTTTTTTAAGCTTAGCGCTATACCAGCGCTTTTTACCCCGCACATGAGGTAGAGCATAATTATTGTCATGCACCATTTGTTCAAAACCTAAGCTCGCATCACTCATTTTTAATGGCTCAAAAATAGCTTCTCGTAACCACTGTCCGTAACTTTTATCGGTGCTTTGTAATATCACATCGCCTATAAGACTAAACATAACGTTTTGATAGCCATAACATTCGCCGGGTTTGCAAATTGGTTTGACGCTAAGCAGCTTTTCAACAATACCTGGGTAATCCATACGAGATTCAATTAAATTGTCGTATGCATTAGGAACTAATCCACTTGAATGGCTCAAAAGATGAAACACCTTTAAATCATCTTGATAAACAGTCCCTTTAAAATCAGTTATGTATTCGCTAACAGGCTTATCTAATTCCAGTAGGCCGTTAGCAGCCAATTTAGCTGATAACGAGCCTGCAAATGTCTTCGAAACAGACGCGAGTCTAAACCGAGTATGCTTATTAACTTTTTGTCCATTTCGTGATTTAGTTACGCCCATGGTGTGGATGTAGTCTGAGTTGTTTATATTTACAATCGAAAGCGCTGCACCGGGTATACCTTTACTTTTTAATTTTTTTTGTGCGTAACGGCCGTACTTTTTTACAAATGCATCCCAATCAGGATCCGCTTTTGCTGCAAAACCCAAAGAACTAAACAGCAAACACAAAGCAGATAGGCAATACGATAAAGAGTTGAGATACTTCATTTTTTATAAAATTTATCTTTTTAACTACATCTGCGCAGATAATATCATGAAGTTTTGTTTGTACTAACGTACAATACGACGATTATTTGGTTTTAAGCGAGTGTTTAGTACTTATGCGTTTTTTAGTTGTGTCACTTTTTATTTTATTATCAACTGGTTGTGCTATTACAAAGCAGCCGGCCGAACCACTGGCTATGCCATTAAAGCCAACATTAAAAAGTCAGACCTATCAACTTGAGTACACTACAGAGCACTCATCTCCAAAAGTTAAATCGGTTCAACTTCCTGCACATAAAGTAGTTAGAAACCAAACAGTAAAAATCATTACCGATAAGGCAAGCGTAACCGATAAACTTCTATCGCAAATTAGCCAAGCACTGAACGATAAACAACTAAAAGTAACAACTAAAAATAACAGTGACTACACACTGACTATTCAGCAACTCGATTTAACTTTCACAGACGATACTAAGTACGCAATAAAGCAACCAGAGAAGCCATTTACTTTATATTCAAATGTTGCCCAGCAATACCCAACACAGCAGTGCGCTGCAATATTTGCACAAGTTAGTATGCGTCTCACGCACAAGTCATCGGGTGATGTTGTTTGGTTTGCTAAATCTTCAATCGACAGCGCAAGTTTTCATCGTGAACCACTAATTTACAATTTCACTGAAGAGCAAAAAATCACAAATGAGCTTGAGGTTGTCGCTTTTATTCATCAGCAAAACACTGACGTGGCCCGTATTGAAAGACTTGGCAAAGATATTCAAATCCCTCAGTACAAAACGTTGTCAAAACTATCTAGCCTTACCAAACTTAGCGGTCCATGTAACAGAACAGAAGTAAGTGCATTAACACCTATGATGCAGTTTTACTTGAGTAGTATATTAATCGATAAAATTAAAGTTCAGTAAATTAGGGTCTGTTGATCTTTACGGATTAAAATTGGTTCAAACTAGGGGCTATTTAATCGCGGCGCGAGATTTGTAACCTAGTGGGCTAAGTCAAAACCGAGTAACAAAGAGTAAATAGCCCCTAGGAAGAACCCTTTGGGCAGCGCCTGTTTGGCATTAATGCTACGTTATCGCCCATTTGTGGGGAATAGCCACACTGCATAGGCTCTGCCTTGCCTAAATACAAAACAGACTGCTTAAAATTTAACCTTGAAAGATCAACAGACCTAACACTTACTACATTTTTTTACAGATTAAAGGAACGAATTAACAATATACTACGCTTAATAACAAATAATAATTAGGCCCTAAGGGATGAGAAACGCTTTGCTTAACCATACTTTACTGAGCATAACACTGCTTTTTTGCTGCATTTTTAGCACGTCGAGTATGGCAAGTAACCGCTATTATGCAGATAATACGTTAGAGCCAACCCAAGGCTTTGCGTGGGATTGGAGTGCTGGTGCGGGCTTTTATATTGAAGATTCTTACCTTGTCGGCATTGAGTCTTACGATAAAGGCGTTGAGCTCGACTTAAGTCTTGCTGTTTCCTACGATAAATTTTACCTTGATTTCGATCACAATCAACTCAGTGGCGGCCTTGTAATAGGCTACAGTCTTATAGATAAATTTGATTGGGGCCTAGATATATTAGGCACAAATACTCAAGCTGGATTTGACGAAAAAGGCCTCGGATTCTATAACCATGGTGTTATAAAAGAACTCCAAGGTATAAAAAAACGTAATTACGACTTTGACGTCGGCCTTCGACTTTCTCGTCGATTTGAAAATTCTCAATTCTCTTTTGAATACCTTCATGATGTATCTGGCGCGCACAATGGCTGGGTTATAAACAGCTTTTTTAGTCACATTTTACCATGGCGAAACTGGGAGTTTAGATCTGGTGTTGGTTTAAGCGCCTACTCTGCTGACTTTACCAATTATTACTTTGGTATTGATAGCGATGAAGCCACCAGCCTTCGCCCGGTTTATAGCAGCAATGCCAGTACTAGTATTATTTTTGAGTTCCATGCTGAGTACCCAATAAGCCAAGATTGGGTGTTTTTATCCGGCTGGCTTACCACATGGTTTTCAAAAGAGATTGACGACAGTCCAATTATTTCCCAAGGATATCAACACAAAGCCAAGGTAGGCCTACGTTATGTATTTTAGATGGATCTGTGTATTACTGATCTTCCCCAGTACTTTTACTGTTAAAGCTCAGGAACCTCCTGAAGCACTTATAGCAGTTCCCGACACCTGCGTTGCATTGCGCGAAGGGCGAAATTGCTATGCTGACGTAACGCTAACGTGGGAGCAACCTATCATTGGTAATTACTGCCTACGTGACGCCACCTCAAAGTACATAATGCAATGTTGGCTCAAGCAACAGAGCGGTACCTTTAATTATGCATTTGATTCACAGCAAAGTATTTCATTTGAACTATTTGACAGCAATACCTCTAAAATAATTAGTATTGCCGAAGTAAAGCTTCAATGGGTATATCAAAACAGGCAAAAAAAGCGCCGCTGGCGACTATTTTAATACCAATCGCATTAAGGATATTTTCATGGATAACTATGGCACTATTTTACTCGTTGAAGACGATGTATCACTTGCTCAATGGGTTGCTGAATACTTAACAGAGCAAGGCTACACAACGCATGTTTGTCACAGAGGTGACGAAGTAATTAGCCAAGTCAAAACGTTAAATCCAAATATCGTGCTCCTTGATATTATGCTTCCAGGGCAAGATGGTATAAGCGTGTGTAGAGAACTTCGTAGTTTTTATAATTCGCCCATTATAATGCTCACCGCACGCGATGAAGAAATGGATGAGGTCATTGGTCTAGAAGTAGGTGCAAGCGACTACATAATGAAACCTGTACGCCCTCGTGCATTGCTAGCGCGTATAAAAGCAGCCCTTCGCCAAAATAATGAGCCAAATACTCCACACGTTAACGAGAGTGTTATTAATGTTGGTGCGCTTAGTATTGATACCGAATCTAGAAATGTAAAACTCAACGAGCAAGACGTAAACATATCAAGTGCTGAGTATTTACTGCTTCATTACCTTGCGAGCAATGCAGGCCAAGTGGTCTCGCGTGACGCTGTATTTAAAGCAACCAAAGGCAGAGAATACGATGGGCTTGATAGAAGTGTTGATGTACTTATTTCTGCACTTCGTAAAAAGTTTAATGATGATCCACAAAACCCTGAAAAAATTAAAACTATTTGGGGCCGTGGATATTTACTTGTTTCTACTGCGTGGTAATAAAGTGATGAATAAATAAATGAAAAAGTTTTATATATCGCTTTTAGGCAGTGCACTTTTATCTATTGTGGTATTGGGCTGGCTTATTGATGCTTTTAGTCAACAAGCGCATACCCCACAGGATGAATTTAGTCAGCAAAGTAAAATGATCATGGGTTTTAGCAAGCAGTTAGCTAACATACCCACATCTGAGCGCAGCGATTATGTAAAACAACTGGCGCTAGAGTTTGATGTTTTAATTGATTACAAACCTAATGAATCACTTGCTTTACCGCCTTCTTTATTATTACAAATGCACACGCCGGGTGGGCTGATTTTAGAAGATCAGCAAGGCTTTTATATGCTTTATAGCAGCGCTGTTTTAAATCCTTTTCACTTATCAATGCGTTTAGATAAAATTTTTGATAGCGAGCAACATAACGACATTATATTAACCTTACTCTTTTACGCAGGCTTATGTGTATTTATGGGGTTTATTATTGCGCCCTTAGCTAAACGATTAACCGTGTTAAATGAAGCCGCTAAAAAGTTTGCCTCTGGTAATGTTCAAGCCCGAATAAAAGTATCGCATTTTACTTACATAAAAGACGTAGAGCTTACCTTTAACCGCATGGCCAGCCAAATAGAGAAACTTGTCGCCGAAAACAAGCTAATGGCTTCAAGTTTATCTCATGATATACGCACCCCTATCGCGTGCCTGCGATTTGGTTTAGATGCGGCATTAGATAGCCATGATGAGCAAAAAGTAAAACAGTATTTAACCCGTATGGAAAATGATTTAGACCATATGGAATCGATGCTTAGTAGCTATTTAGCATTTGCTACTTTAGAGCAAAATGCTAATAAGCTGACCTATTCATCAACAAACATTAAGTCCTACCTTGAAGATATTTTAGTGCAACTTGCACCTAAGCTTGAAATGCAAATGCTCAACGTACAACTCAATAGTACCGATAAAATAATAAATGCAGATCTTCACTGGCTTGCTCGCGCAATTACTAATTTATTAACTAACGCATGTGATTTTGCAAGCCAACATATTTACTTAAGCGCAAAGTTACACGAGCAACAGCTTATAATAACGGTAGAAGATGACGGCCCGGGTATCGCTCGAGAAAATTTTAGTAATGTATTTAGCCCATTTTTTAGGGAAGAAGATCACCGTAACAGAGCTGATAAAAGTTACGGCCTTGGTCTAGCTATTGTTGAAAAAGTAGCCGACTGGCATCATGGCAGTGTTAAAGTAAGTAAAAGTACCCAGCTAGGTGGTGCGTGTTTTACTCTCACTATTGCACAGCATCATAATTCGTAAAGCAATAGTTACAGACTGTAATTAACAATTATTAAACAAAATCAACTCGTTATTTTAAACGACTCGATAACAACAATTAAAATCGATGGTTATAACACACACTTTACTTATTAAATTGTGCTAGATCAGCAAATAAGCACTTTTTATTTTTTAACATTTCCAGTAGATTGTCACCGCCGTCACACAATAGAGAAGTACAATAATATGAGCGCAGTTAGAGGCGAGTTCAGCTCTCGCTTTGGTTTTATTATGGCCGCCGCGGGTTCTGCCGTTGGTTTGGGCAATATTTGGGGATTCCCTACACAAACAGCAAGTAATGGCGGTGCTGCATTTTTAGTCGCATACTTAGTGCTTGCGTTCTTTTTAGCCTACCCCGCTTTAATGGCTGAACTTATGATTGGTCGTCATGGCCAAGCAAACGCGGTTTCATCACTTCAAAAAATATCTAATAAGCCATGGCAAAAACACTTTGCCTTTATCGTTGGTTTTGGCGGTATTTTATGTGCTGGCTTTATATTAAGTTTTTACGCGATTGTTGCCGGTTGGATGCTCAGCGCTACAGCTGAACCCATAGCTACTCTTGTCGGTGCCGACACAGCATCGACATGGCTAAGTGAGCAATCACTTACCCGAAACATTATATTCACTCTCGTCTTTATCGTACTAACTGTCGCTATTATCAGTAGAGGCGTTGAGAACGGTATTGAAAAATGGTCAAAACGTTTAATGCCCGCTCTTTTGGGGATTTTATTTGCACTTATTGCTTATGTAATGACCCAAGATGGCGCAATGGAAGGTTTAAAGGCTTACTTAGTTCCTGATTTTTCGTCTATTTTAGACGCAAAACTATTAGTTAGCGCACTAGGACAAGCTTTTTTCTCTTTATCGCTAGGTACTAGCGTAATGATTATTTACGGCTCGTACATTAGCAAAAAAGAAAATCTTGTTTCTTTAGGTGCCTATGTAACCCTTATTGATGTATTTATAGCCTTTGTAGCGGGTTTACTGATTATTCCGGCTATGTATGTAGCGCAAGCTCAAGGCGTTGAAATATTCTCGGCCTCAACAGGTAAATTACTCTCTGAAGATACGTTAGTATTTCAGGTACTCCCTGCTTTATTTGATGGAATGGGCGAAGTTGGCTTATTTGTGGGCTTTTCATTTTTTGCGTTAATGAGTATTGCCGCTTTAACGTCATCTATTTCAATGTTAGAGGCGCCAGTATCATACACTGTAGAGCGCTTTGGGATGAAACGCGTTCAGGCAACCTGGTTGATTGGAGCTTTAATTGCTATCGTTAGCATTATAATTGTGTGTAACCTTAGCAGCTTATTTGGCTTAGTGATTACTTTAACTACAAAAGTAGCTCAACCTTTGCTTGGCCTGATGTGTTGTATATTTGTAGGCTGGATTTGGTACAGAGGATCATTACTTAAAGCAATTAAAGAAGGTAATCCTGAGGTCCATAACACATTGTTTTGGAAAATATGGCCTTGGTATACCAAGTTTGTGTGTCCACTTGCTATTGGTATGGTATTTTTACACTCACTCTTGAGCTAAATAATACCTTAACCTTAAAATAGTCTTAAATTAAAATAGCCCACATTAGTTAACACCACTCGTTTAAGAACGAGTGGTGTTTTTTCGTTTATACCTAACTGGATATTTTTGTGTCTTTGCGAGCACC
>NZ_JBEOOL010000034.1:0-47483 GCF_040309225.1 Pseudoalteromonas sp. GW168-MNA-CIBAN-0100
AAATATGGGATAACCCCAAGGTAAGTGTGGCTCAAATGGTCAGAATAGGATCTCCGCGTAGCGGCTTAGTTCAACAACTTTATCAGAGGACACTTTCCCTATTTTAGCGTGAAAACGTCCTTATTTTATGAACTTATATTAATAACAAATAGTGTAAGTTATTACCAGTTATAAATATTATGCTTAATGTAGCTTATTTAAACATGTAAAAAAGGGGAAAGTATCCTCTTATTATGACTAAGCTAACGCCCACTGAATGACTGCTGAGCACTCTAAGCCAACTAATAGCTACATGCAATTTGCAGATACTCAATACTCTAAAAAGCCTTTGCTATATTACCAAGCTGAAGAGTAACTCCAACAGCATACTATTTTTGCGATTACAAAATTGCCATTTAATACAATACAAGACTCTAAAGCAGCATAATTGCACTAATATTAGTTACAAATCGTTACTCGAATACACACTTAAAATAGGAAATTTATAATCAGCAAACGATACAGTTACCGATTGTGTTTCGTTGCCTTTGAAACCGAGTTTAAATTCCATTGGCATGAATCGGCTGCCGTCAGCAAAAAGTGCAAGTAAATGTTCCTGGCCTAATTCGCGATTGCCCGACGATAAGTTAGTTAGCGTTATAACAGCCCAGCGTTCGCCCTCTTCATTGCTCATTAATACATAATTAACGATTTTAAAATCCCCTTTTTTAGGGGTTATGTTGCTATCGTTTGCAAACGATAAGTGCATGCTATTTGGTACTGCACGGTCAACATTTAGCGCTTTAATAGAGTCGGCTTGGGTTGCCCACGAAAGCACCAATAAAATGATCACTAAGGCTTTATTCACTGTTAGTTCCTTTTTATTACCTAGTAAAATATCTAGTAAATTACATAACAATAACTGTTTAAATTATATTCGCATTCCATACCTATTATGTAAACAAACAATCATCGCAATTTTATCCAGCGCTTTGGCTGCTCCACTACAGACTAAGCGCTCATTCAGTGTGCTTGCGCTACTTTAGGGTAATAACGAGTGATAAGAGTAAATAATTCAAAGCTAACTTAAAGTAAAAAGCGCGATTAAACAGGAGTATAAACGTATGGCAAGCACACATAAAAACTCAACAATGGATTTATCTGACCACAGTAACAGCATTCAAGTAAGAGGGGCGCGCGTTCACAACTTGAAAAATGTAGACGTTGATTTACCTCGTAACGCATTGGTTGTTTTTACAGGAATATCGGGCTCTGGAAAATCGTCGCTTGCGTTTGGAACGCTGTTTGCTGAGTCGCAGCACCGCTATCTTGATTCGGTATCGCCTTACGCCCGTAGGTTAATAGATCAAGTTGATGAGCCCGATGTTGATTCTATTGAAGGGCTACCGCCTGCCGTTGCTTTGCAGCAGCAACGCGGCGCACCGTCGGTTCGCTCATCCGTTGGCAGCATAACAACTATTTCTAACGCGCTACGCATGCTTTACTCACGTGCAGGCGAATACCCCAAAGGGCAAGGCATACTTTACGCCGATGCGTTTTCGCCGAATACGCCACAAGGTGCGTGCCCAGAATGTTCAGGAATAGGCCGAGTGTTTGAAGTAACCGAAAAGCTACTTGTGCCAGATGATACAAAAACTATTCGCCAGCGCGCCATTGAAGCGTGGCCACCAGCATGGCAAGGTAAAAACCTAAGCCGTATTCTTACTTCCCTTGGATATAACATAGACACGCCTTGGAACAAACTTACTAAAAAAGCACGCGATTGGATTTTATTTACCGACGAAACACCTACTGTGCCGGTATACCCAGATTACACCTATGAGCAAACACAAAATGCGATAAAAAATAGCGAAGATCCAAGCTACATGGGAACTTTTTCAAGCGCTAAACGCTTTGTTTTACAGTCTTTTGCTACTACCCAAAGCCCGCGTACTAAAAAGCGCGTATCGCAGTTTATGCAAATATCGCAGTGCCCTACTTGCCAAGGTAAAAAATTAAAACAAGCATCGTTAAGTGTTAAATTTGCAGGGCTCGATATTGGCGAGCTATCTCAACTTACATTAAACGAGCTTGCTAAAAAACTAAGTAACGCCGCCAATACCAAAGTAAATGAAAATACAAAAAGCCCAGAGCAAGCCATTGTTACGCAGCGCATTGCCAGCGATATACTCACCCGTATTGAAGCACTAACCATGCTTGGTTTAGGGTACTTGTCGCTAGAGCGTACAACGCCAACGCTCTCACCCGGAGAACTACAACGATTGCGACTTGCCACACAAATTCGTTCTAAATTATTTGGTGTTGTTTACGTGCTCGATGAACCTTCAGCAGGTTTACATCCTGCAGACACTCAAGCACTTTTAAAAGCGCTCGACGAGTTAATAGCGGCTGGCAATTCTGTATTTGTTGTTGAACACGACGTTAGCGTTGTTAAACACGCCGATTGGATTGTTGATGTAGGCCCTGATGCAGGTGTGCATGGTGGCGACATTATTTACAGCGGCCCTGTTGAAGGGTTAAGAAAAATAAAAAATTCGCACACCGGTCGTCACCTTTTTGCTAAAAACGCCAGTCAAGAGTCTACTCAAAACAGCGCGCAAAAAAAGGAGCAAAGGCAGCCAAAAGCGTGGTTAAAATTGGCAGATATTGAGCGTAACAATCTTAAAAAACTCAATGCAGAATTTCCACTAGGTGTTATGACAACCGTTACTGGGGTTTCGGGCTCTGGTAAATCAAGCCTAGTAAGCCAAGCGTTAGTAGAGCTTGTTTACGAAGCGCTCGGGCAAAAAGTAATAACGGAAGCGCCAACCGACGAAGCCGACTTACTCGAACAAGAGCTGCAAACACACACCGGCGGAAAAATCATTGAAGGTATAAATAATATAAGCCGCCTAATTACCGTAAATCAAAAAGCGATTGGCCGTACCCCTCGTTCAAACTTAGCTACCTACACAGGCTTATTTGATCATGTGCGTAAACTATTTGCTTCAACACAAAAAGCAAAAGAGCGCCGTTACGATGCCGGTCGTTTTTCGTTTAATGTAGCTAAAGGCCGTTGTAAAAACTGTGAAGGCGTTGGCTTTGTAAGTATAGAACTGCTGTTTTTACCTAGCGTTTACTCACCTTGCCAAGTATGTCATGGCAAGCGCTATAACGAACAAACGCTAGAGGTTACATATCGTGATAAAAACATAAGCGATATCCTCAATTTAACGGTTGAATCGGCGCATACCTTTTTTGAAAATGAACCTGCAATACTGCGAGCACTCGATGCACTTATGCAAGTTGGTCTTGGGTATTTACGTTTAGGGCAACCAGCTACTGAGCTTTCGGGCGGTGAAGCGCAGCGTATTAAATTAGCAACCGAGCTGCAACGTGCGCAGCGCGGTAACACACTTTATGTTCTTGATGAACCAACTACAGGTCTGCATCCATCTGATGTATCAATGTTAATGTCGCAGCTAAATAAATTAGTTGATGCTGGCAATACCGTTATTATGGTTGAACACGATATGCAAGTAGCCCGAAATAGTGACTGGGTAATTGATGTAGGCCCTGGTGCGGGGCAACAGGGAGGCGTGATAGTCGCACAAGGTACACCGCAAAAGGTGTCTGAGTCAAAACAAAGTAAAACTGCGCCATTTTTAAAAGCGCAATTAAGCCACACACACTCTGGTTAAGCGGTTTATCGTCAGTTTGCGTGTAATAAAAAAGAGCCAGAGGCTCTTTTTTATTAATCAAGGGCCAACCAAACGCCCACAAGTATCATTAAACTGCCTGCTATACGGTTCATCCATTTAATATTATCGCCACGGGCTAAAAATAAACGTAAGCTTTTACCGCCTGTTGCATACGCTAACATACTTAAAAACTCGGTGGTCATTATAACGCCAAGTAATACTAAAAGCTGGGGGGCTACAGCATGCTCAACACTAATAAACGGCGGTAATAACGAGATCATAAACGCCCACCCTTTAGGGTTAGCGATTGCGGTTACAAAACCTTGCGTAAATAACGACTTTCTACTTACGTCATTTGGTTTTGAGGTATCAACCGACATTTTGCCTTTGGCTCGCCACATGTTAACGCCAATGTAAATTAAGTACGCACCGCCTACCCACTTTAAAATGGCAAATGCATCTGGGTAATTTAACATTACGCTTGCAACGCCTAATACCGCAGCTATGGCAACGGTTGCTACGCCTAACAGCTCACCTATCATCATCCATAATGTGCGGCGCACGCCAATGCTCATACCGAGTGTCATGGCAAGGGTCATACACATACCTGGGGTGATAGACACAAAAAAGAACGTAGGAATAAAAACCGCAAGTGCTGCTACATCAATCATTAATTTACTCTCATATTAAAAGCAAAAACGCGGCTATAAGTAGCCGCGCTGTTGCTTACTCATGTTTATTACTATTGCCCAGTACTTACCACGGGTTCAGTAATAATCTCTACTGGCTCTGCTGTATCATTTAGCAAATACTTATCTAACCACTGTTCTTGTTCCCACAATACATGCAATAAGCTTTTACGCGCACGGTAACCATGTGCTTCGTAAGGGAGCATTACTAAGCGAGCATCTTTACCTAAACCTTTTAGGGCTGCGTACATGCGCTCACTTTGCATTGGGAAGGTTCCTGAATTAGGATCTTCTTGACCGTGGATCATTAGCATTGGTTCGTTAATTTTTTCAGCGTGAAAAAACGGCGACATATTAGCGTACACACTTTGTGCTTGCCAAAAATCACGTTCTTCTCCTTGAAAACCAAACGGCGTTAATGTGCGGTTATACGCGCCACTGCGGGCAATACCTGTTTTAAATAAATCGCTATGAGCCAATAAGTTAGCAACCATAAATGCACCGTATGAGTGCCCTGCTATGGCAATTTTATCTTTATCGGCAATGCCTTTTTTAACCAATACATCAACAGCTGCTTGCGCACTTGATACTAACTGCTTTCTAAAGTTATCGTTTGGCTCGCTGCCATCAATACCCACTATTGGCATTTTAGGGTCGTCAAACACGGCAATCCCTTTAGCAAGGTAAGGCATTGGCCCCCAATAGCCAATATAGGTAAATGCATAAGGCGATTCGCGTACTTGCGATGCAACGGCTTTATCTTTGTATTCAAGTGGGTAAGCCCACATAAGCACAGGTAACGGGCCTTGTGTTTTATCGTACCCTGGTGGTAAATAAAGCGTGCCCGAAAGCTCAACACCGTCGTCGCGTTTATAACGTAATTGCTCTTTAGTTACGCCTTTAAATGCAGGGTACGGATGCTCAAATGTCGTTAATTGCGTTAGCGTGTCGTTATCTAAATTGCGTATAAAAAAGTTAGGTTGCTCAGTTTTAGATTCGCGAATAGTAATAAAGCGCTCACCTTCGTCGTCAAGCAGTGCACGAACACGCTCGTAGTATGGTGCTTCTGATTGCCATAAACGCTTGCTGCTATTTGTTTTAACATCGTATTGGTCTAAAAACGGGATATTACCTTGCTCTGAAGCTCCATTACCACGCAGATATATATAACGCCCACCTACAATTTTAATTACGTTTGCGCCTAAATCGTTGCGCTCGTAAATTGCATTACCTGGGTCTTTATACGCATCGTTGTAACTACGCTCTGAAAATAGCACGCGGTTTCTGTCGGCATTTCGTGGTTGTACTATGTAAGTACGTACTTGGCGATCGCTAAAGCGCCAGTCTGTCAGCATGGCTACGTTTTCGTTGCCCCACTCAATACCAGAATAACGACGCTCTACTTTGGCAAATAATTTAGGCTCGCGTTTAAATGGTGCACGTAAGCTGTAAATATAATCATGATGCTCAACGTCGGTTTTCATGTCGCCGCCATCTTGCGCCTCGGCCCAAATAACTTCAGCCCCTTGATCGGCTCGCCATTCAAAATCACGGCGGCCAGTGCGAACACTGTCGTAACCTTGTGGAATGTTATCGGCAAGTGGCTGTTTTGCCAGCTCTGCTAATGCATAGCCGCGCATGCCCCATATTTGCCACGTGCTTGCAAAGCGGCTGTAAGGCACTTGATACGAAAACGGCTCATTAATACCGGCAACTAAAATATTGGTAGAATCAGGTGACACCGAAAACGATTTAAATAAAGAAGGGCTACCTATTGCTTGGGTATTGCCATCAAGCGTTATGTAAGCCAGCTGCCCTTGACCGTAAAACTTAAATTGCGATTCATCAAACGGGCTGGTTAATAAATTTTGGTAAGTACGTGCTGGTGCTTTTTCGCCAGTACTTTGTTGAATAACAGGCACTACATTTTGGCTGTTATTTTCAAGCCTTGGTTTACCAAAATTAACAGCGAGATTTGCAACAATGGCGCTGCTATCTGACAGCCATTTATATGGTGAGGCAGTTAATACCGAATTTAATGCAGCACTAGTTAACTCTTTTGCTTGTTTAGTTTCAACGCTGTAAAGCCATAAGTTGGCTTGGGTTGGTTGCTCAACAACAAAGGCTAAATATTTACTATTAGATGACCACTGAGGTGAGCGAATAATGCCATTAGGTAAGTTGTTAATGCTAATCACCGACCCGCTTTGCACATGCTTTAGCTCCACGGCACTAAATTTGGCACTCACACGAGAGCGCGAAAAATTAGCGGGATTTAGCTTAATACCAGCAAGCTTAAGCTCTTCTTTTGCAAGCTCGTCAAGGGTTACAACGCGTTTGCGTTCAAACAACCCTAGCCACTGGCCATCACTCGACAAGTAACTAGTGGGTGCCAACTTTGCATCAACCAAAGCTGCAAGCTCAGGTGACGGAGTTTGATAGCCCTGCTCGGCGTAACTTGTTGGTACTAATGCCGCACAACAAATAAGGGCAACTAACAGCCTAAAAGCGCTCATGTTTTTATCCTTTTGTTATTTTTTACTCTTATAAGCGTATATAAACACGTTTTGCTTTGTTCATAAAGTATTAAGGTAAGTTAAACACCTCTAAAAGATGACTTAATAGTGCTGATTAAGCTAAACTACAGCGCTATTTATTCACCACTGCGGTACTTAAAATACAATGCATAACAAAGCCAAATCAGTCACTATTTTTGATGTTGCAGAGCGTGCTGGTGTATCAAAATCAACCGTATCGCTGGTACTTACCCAAAGCGATAAAGTGGGCAATAAAAGTAAACAAAAAATACTAAAAGCGATTGATGAGCTAGGTTACGTTTATAATCGTGATGCCGCTGCTATGCGCTCAAAGCGCTCAAATTTAGTGGCCATAGTAATAAACGATTTAACTAACCCAGCTATGGCACACCTTGCTACCAGCCTACAACTTTTGTTAAACGACAACGGCCTACAAGCCATGATTGTAAGCAGTAATAATAGTCTTGAACTACAAGCAAACGCAGTTAAAAACTTAAAAGAATACAACGCTGCTGCATTTATTATTTGCCCCGTTGCTAGTACTTGCCCCAAATGGCTTGATACGCTCAGCGCGCAACACAAAGTAATTACTGTAATGAGCGAAGTGCCTTTTAGCGCAGCTCCTTGTGTATTACCCGACTATAAAAAAGCCAGCCACGTAGCCAGTATGCATTTGCTCGCACAAGGCGTGACAAACATTGCATTTATAGGCAGTGAACTTACTTTATATGACTCACAAGCACTACAAAGTGGCTTTAATACCGCTTGCGCGCAGCACAGCATTACACCATTAGCACCCATTCACTGCGCAGTAAACACAGCCCTTAGCGCTAAAAATGCATTTATAGAAGCATATAAACACAACCCAACATTAAACGCAGTGGTGTGTGCAAACGATATTATTGCTCAAGGTGTTATTGCCGCTATTAACTCATTAACACATCACTGTATTAAAGTAGTGAGCTGCCACCACATTCCTAATAGCGCGGTTATAAATGATCACTTAACCACCGTGGCTATTAGTACAACCGATATAGCCAAGCGGTGTCTTTTAATACTGCAAGAGCTACTACAAAATACAGCCCCGCCAGTAAAAACACTGGTAAATGTAAACTTACAAATTAGAGATTCTAGCCAATGAAAAAAGTGCTGGTAATTGGCTACGTATGGCCAGAGCCAAATTCGTCTGCTGCGGGAACGCACATGATGTCGTTATTAAATGCCTTTAGAGCGCAAAACTGGGACGTTGAATTTGCAACGCCCGCGCAGCGCACCGACCACATGGTAAATCTTGACGACTTCGGCATAACCAGCCAAAGCATTGCACTAAACTGCGACAGCTTTGACGAATACGTTAAAGCCTATAATCCAGATATAGTCATGTTTGACCGTTTTATGATGGAAGAACAATTTGGCTGGCGCGTCGATAAACATTGCCCACATGCGATTAAAATATTAGATACCGAAGACTTACAATGTCTGCGTAACGCTCGCCACGAAGCCTTTAAAGGTGAGCGTGAATTTACAACCAGCGATTTACACTCAGACATAGCAAAACGCGAAATTGCCGCTATTTTACGCTGCGACCTAAGCTTAATTATTTCAAGTTATGAAATGAGCCTGCTAAACAGCGTATTTAAAATAGAGCCAAGCTTATTACACCATTTACCGTTTATGGTTGATTTAAGCTCACTGCCTACAAGTACAAAAACGTTTGAGCAGCGCCAACACTTTATGACCATAGGTAACTTTAGGCACGCACCAAACTGGGATGCTGTACTTTACTTACAAAAAATATGGCCACTTATTCGCAAGCAACTCCCAAAAGCAGAACTACATATTTATGGCTCTTACCCACCACCAAAAGCCACGGCACTAAATAACCCTAAAACAGGGTTTTTAATAAAAGGCTGGGCCGATAATGCGTTTGATGTAATGCAAAGCGCACGCGTATGTTTAGCGCCACTGCGTTTTGGTGCAGGCATTAAAGGTAAATTACTTGAAGCCATGATTATGCAAACACCCAGCGTTACCACTAACATTGGCGCAGAGGGCATGCATAACGATTTACCTTGGCCTGGTAAAATAGCCAACACAGCCGATGACTTTGCCAACGCTGCCATTGAAATGCACAACAATCAAAGTGACTTTAAACAAGCGCAGCAAGATGGTAATACACTCCTTAATACGCTGTACGATAAAGCCCAATTAAGCGCAGCGTTAATTAAAAAAATTGATTCAATAAGTAGTGATTTAAACGCTCATCGCGAAAAAAACTTCACAGGCCAAATGCTCAAACATCATACAATGCGCAGCACTCAATACATGTCGCAATGGATAGCTGAAAAAAATAAAAAATTAGATTAAAAATGACTAGACACACACCAATTAGTGTTTAAAATCGCGGCCATCAAACGTGGGCAGTTTTAGCTGTATTGTCTATATTTTTAGCTTAGTTATCGCAATATTTGGTCCAAAAAGATTTGAAAACTGCAACCTTTACAGAAAAACGCAAATTTATCGTTAAATTGGGTAAGATGCTTCACAAGTATGGTACGCCTGCTTACCGCCTAGAAGCTCACCTCATGGAAGTGGCTACTTACTTAGGACTTAAATCGTCATTTGTTATGTCGCCAACCTCTGTAACGTTTGTTATTTGGACCGATGGCCACGAAGATGAGTACACCCACGTTGCACGTGTAGACCCTGGCGATCACGATTTAGGCTCACTTGCCGACACCGACGACCTTGTAAACCAAATGCTTGACGACAAGCTAAGTTTACAAGAAGTTGATGCGCAACTAGACGCTATTTTTATAATGCCAAACCCATACAACAAACTTGTTACAGGCGTTGCGTTTGCAACTTCTGGTGGTGCGTTTGCAATGTTAATGGGTACTAGCTGGACTGATGTTATTTGGTCATCGCTACTTACTTTAGTTGTTTATGTGTTTGTGCTTTGGTCTGGACGCTCAAAACGCGTAGCTCATATGCTTGAACCATTAGTAGCCATAATATCAGCCATACTTGCCTGTGCAGTAAGCGTGTATATAACACCTGAGATAAATATACGCTTGGTGGTACTTTCGGCCATTATTGTGTTTATACCCGGTTTAGCACTTGCGCTTGGCTTAGCTGAGCTGGCAGCACGGCATTTAGTGTCTGGTACTGCGCGAGTCATGGACTCGTTTATGCTGTTGTTTAAACTGTATTTTGGTGGTTTTATTGGTATAGGTATTGGCTTTGCACTCTTTGGGCAAGCCGACTTTGTACAACCAGAGCCATTACCAAAATGGACCGCATGGCTGGCTATATTTTTACTTTGTAGCAGCTTAATCGTGATTTTTAGAACCAAACTTAAGCATGCGGTTTGGTCTATTGCATCAGGCTTTATAGCGTACGGCACCAGTATTGGCTCGGCTATGTACCTTGATTACACGTTAGGTACGTTTGTAGGTGCTTTATCGGTGGGTATATTTAGTAACTTGTTTAACCGCGTTGCTAATGCGCCAGCCTCTATTGTGGCCATGCAAGGCTTAATTGTATTAGTACCAGGTAGCAAAACCTATATTGGCTTAAACTCACTAATTGAAGGCCAAGACTTTATATACGCAGAACACATAGGCCAACAAACGTTTTTAATATTTATGTCGCTTGTTGCAGGACTAATATTTGCAAACGTCGCCCTACCGCCTAAAAAGAGTTTGTAAGTGATACTGAGCGCCCGCTTTACTTTGATTGAGTAAAGCGAGTGAAACGTTAAACTAAAACAACGACCAAGTAGCAATTGATGCCAATGCTAAGTGTTTTAGCTCTTTACATCGCACTTGAGTGAGCTCAAAAGCATCGTAGTGATTCCAACACTATACTAAAAAACCTTCCATTTTAATCATATCCTACTTCTAATTTACACTTCCCTATTGAGCAAAAACACTCAATAGGGAAGTAACTTAACTAGCGTGACCAGTTAGTTTTGGCAAGCTCTACAATCTCGTTACCTTTGCCATTTATCAGCGCTTTCATCATGTAAACACTAAAGCCTTTTGCTTGCTCTAATTTGATTTGCGGCGGCATTGAAAGCTCTTGTTTTGCTGTATCGACTTCTAAAACAACAGGTCCTGAGTGATTCATCATTTCGTTCATTGCCGATGGTAATTTTTCAGGGTCGTCCACATAAATCCCTTTTAAGCCACAGGCCTCTGCAATTTTAGCAAAACTTGGGTTTTCTAAATCGGTATCGCTTGATAAAAACCCACTGGCTTTCATTTCCATAGCCACAAAACTAAGTGAGCGATTATTATAAACAACAATCTTTATTGGTAAATTAAGCTGCTTAAGTGAGATTAAATCGCCCATTAACATCGAAAAGCCACCATCGCCACACATTGCAATTACTTGGCGGTCTCTATCTACAGATTGCACGCCCATTGCCTGCGACATGGCATTTGCCATAGAGCCATGATTAAACGATCCTATTAAACGGCGCTTTCCATTCATTGACAAATAACGCGCAGCCCACACTGTTGGCGTACCTACATCACAAGTAAAAACAGCATCGTCAGCCGCTTGCTCGTTTAGTAAACGCGTTAGGTATTGCGGGTGAATTAAGTTTTGCGAAGTTTTGCCACTGGCAAGTTCATCAAGATCTTGTCGAGACTCTTTGTAGTTTTTAACACATTTTTGTAAGTGCGAACTGCTCCGTTCACCTTTAATATAATCAAGCAGTGTGGTCACTGAATTTTTTGTATCGCCTAATACGCCACAGTCAATTTGCACGTGTCGCCCGAGTGACGCTGGCTGATTATCGATTTGCAATATGGTGGTATTTTCAGGATAAAAAGCACGATAAGGAAAGCTCGTACCAATCATAAGTAACGTATCGGCTTCTTGCATTGCATGATAGCCCGACGCAAAGCCAATAAATCCAGTCATACCAACATCATAAGGGTTATCGTACTCAATAAATTCTTTACCACGCATAGCATGCACTATCGGTGCTTGTAATTTTTCGGCTAGCGCAACAATTTCGTCGTGGGCATCCTTACAACCTGCACCACACAACAAGGTTACTTTTTTACTTTTATTAAGATGAGTCGCCATTGCTTCAATATCAGATAAAGCGGGGGTATACGTTGCTGGTTTTGGCACGTTCCATTTTGGCTTAATAGCTTTAGGCATATCTTTTAATGCAATGTCGCCAGGTAGCACAAGTACACTCACGCCTTTGTTTAATATTGCTTGTCGCATTGCGGTTTCTAGCAGGTATGGCATTTGCTCGGGGCTCGACACCATTTCACAATACACACTGCATTCTTTAAATAATTCTTGCGGATGGGTTTCTTGAAAATAACTACTGCCAATTTCAGATGAAGGAATATGTGCGGCAATTGCTAATACCGGTACATTATTACGCTGACAATCAAATAGGCCATTAATTAAATGAAGGTTACCTGGGCCGCAAGAACCCGCACACACTGCAAGCTCCCCTGATAAATGCGCCTCGCCACCGGCTGCAAATGCGGCAACTTCTTCATGTCGCGTTCCTAGCCATTCAATTGTTCCCATTTTTCGCAGACTTTCACTAATGCCGTTAAGTGAATCGCCAGTGACTCCCCAAATACGTTTTATGCCAGCTTGTTCGAGGGTTTTAGTGATAAAACTTGCGATATTTTGACTCATAATATAGAACTCCTAAATATTCAGTTATTCTGTAAATTGATTTTTCGCCTCTGATCTATCAAGTAAGTCATCGTTTCGAAATGCGCTCAATTATTGAGAATCGATAAGCTTAAATATTTTGATAATGATAGATATATTACTACTGAAACTTTACTAACAAACGATACTCCTAGGTTTGCTACGCCTCATACTGATACATAAAACATGAATGTCCGCTTTAAAGTGTTTATGAATATGCGGGTGCGAGATTTTTAGTGGCTTAACTATGAATATGTTATTATGCGCTCAATTATTTTACTGAATGCTTTTCTCTTACTTCTATGTCAAATTCTGCTTCGTGCTTTACATTATTTTCTCAAAATATTGATTCTCTCGCGCTTCCTGAAAAGTTTACTTTCCCTTTTTATTACGAGCCGCAACCATTAGCTGTAGCAGCCACAAAACAATTACAGCAACAACTTGAAACGTTAACGCATTTAAAAGCAGAAAATGCCGGTAAAATGTTTGGGGTTTTAGTGGTGCAAAATGCTAAGCAACAATTAGGCTTTTTAAGTGCTTATTCGGGGCAAATTGAAGGTGATAAAGCCAATATTAGCTTTGTACCGCCAGTTTCTAGCATGCAACTGCAAGACGATAGCTATTTAGCTCAAAGTAAAATAATTAACGATATTAATGCTCAAATTGAGCAATTAGAAAATAGCGAACAACTGCATGAAGTTAATAGCAAACTTGATGATGCAACACAAAGCTACCAGCAAGCACTATTAGCCCAACAGGCAGTAATGCAAGCCGGTCGCCAGCAACGAAAAATACAACGTACCGAAGGCAAATTAGAGCTTAGCGAAAGTGATTTTGAGCAGTTAAAAAATAAGCTTGCAGGGCAAAGTATCGTAGAAAAAAAGCAACTGCTGGCACTTAAAGCCTATTGGCAAAATATAATCGAGTCACTGCAGCAAACACACATCAATATTTCTGATGAAATTACTCATTTAAAAAAACGCCGTAAAACGCTTTCTAAAAGCTTACAAAAAAAGCTATTTGCACAGTACCAATTTCTAAATGCAAATGGTGAAACTACAGATTTAAATGCTATTTTTGCAGCATTACCTGAGCACACTCCTCCTTCGGGGGCTGGCGATTGTGCAGCGCCTAAATTATTACAATACGCCTATAAGCATGGTTTAAAACCACTTGCTATGGCAGAATTTTGGTGGGGAGCAGCGCCTAAATCAGCAATTAGGCAGCATAAAAACTACTACCCTTCTTGTTACAGTAAATGCCAACCAATACTTGGGCACATGCTAAAGGGTTTAGATGTTGAAGATAACCCGCTACTTATCAACCCAGCTCAAGGTAAAGATTTAAATATTGTTTATAAAGATGACGACTTACTTGTGGTAAATAAGCCCGCTGAGTTTTTATCTGTGCCTGGCGTTAATATTGAAGATTCTGTTTATATGCGTATTAAAACGCAGTTTCCAGAGGCATCTGGTCCGCTAATTGTGCACAGATTAGATATGTCCACTTCGGGGCTTTTAATGATCGCCTTAAATAAACGCGTTCATAAAGCACTACAAAAACAATTCATTGAACGCACAGTAGATAAGCGCTATGTAGCATTAGTTGAAGGAAATGTTCCCGAAGATAGCGGAACGATTGATTTACCACTCATACTCGACTTTGATGACAAGCCACGCCAAATGGTGTGCTACAAAAATGGTAAACCATCACTTACTACATGGCAGGTTTTAGAGCGTAACAACGATATTACCCGATTACAGTTATACCCTAAAACAGGGCGAACTCATCAATTAAGAGTACATTGCGCGCACAGTTTAGGTTTAAACATGCCAATTATAGGCGACACACATTACGGGCAAAAAGCCGATAGATTACATTTACATGCAGAATACTTAGCATTTACTCACCCTATTACGGATAAACAATTAGAGTTTGAAGTAGCCGCAGATTTTTAACAAAAGCACATAAACCGCTACTACTAAAACGTACAAATATTGGCTTTTATTAATTAAATTGATATTGTTTATGGTCTTATTTTTTTCAATGATGAGTATAAGAAACTGTTCAAACCCAAGTTTATTAAGCAATGCGAAAAAGTATTTCAATAATAAAAATAAGTCAGCAAAGGAATAATATGACTAACAATACACAAATAAAGATTTTAGGTAATACTTTATTGGCAAAGTATATTGTTCTCATTTTATTTTTACTTTTAAGTAAGCTTGCCTCAGCTAACGGCGATTCATTGAGTGCAACGTTACATGCGCTAGACTTTGACACGACTCAAACTCTCATCAATAACATAAAACAGAATGAACTAGACTATCTTCAAAATGAAGACAAGCTCACTCAAGCGTTTAAAATAAGCAAAGAGCAAAATTGGGAAAACCTTCATCTAGAAGCGGCCGCTTTGTATGCGGAGTTACTTTTTAGACAAGAAAAATACGAAGCGTTAAACACACACTTATCCTATTACTTAAAGAACAAAGAGTTACCAAATCAAAAAAGTGTATATTTATTATTTCTCGAATCACAACTCAAGTCTCTAGCGAGAGAGCCAAACCCAGCTCCAGCACAAACGCTAGCCACAAAATTAGAAGAGAGCTTGCAACAGCATTCAACTAAAGAAAAAATCATTATTTTACGAGCACTTGCTTACTATTACACCGATACAGATGCATTGAAAAAGACCCTAAATGTTGCACTAGAGGGGTTAGAATTAGCATTAAAAGATGACGATTCAGCATCTCAAGGATACTTTTTTAGAAAAATAGCCGATGCATATAATTATCTAAACGAAAAAGACAAAGCCGTATATTATGCAAAAAAAGCGGTTGCGGCATATGAGCAAACACAAGATGGGCTTTTTACCTCAAAAGCATATTGGAGCTTAGGCAATGTATTGCTGGAGATTAAGAAACCTAAAGATGCCTTAATATACCTAGACAAAGCATTGCTCTATTTCAAAAAAGTTAATATGCAAAAAGGCTTAACCTTTGCTCAGTACTCAATTGCCAGTATTGAGTACTTACAAGCAAACTACGATAAAGCTTTAACTTTAACTAAAGAAAACATTGAGCTTGCTCGTTCTGCAGGTGTTTACGACATGCAACTCGCATCGCTCATTTTGTTAGCTGACATATATATAAAACAAGATTTACTCGAGAGAGCAAATGAAGCAAACGATGAGGTGTTTTTAAAATTAGATAAATTCAGCCGCAGTATTTATAAAGCCGATTTTTTAAGTAAACGCTATGAGCTAAAGCGACGCCTTAACCACACTGACGAGGCTTTTGAAGCAATTGAACAAAAGATCCTTTATACAAAAAAGCACTACGAAGCAACCAGTGAAAATAATATAAAAACACTACAGATACAGTTTGAAGTAAAAGAAAAAGAAGACAAAATACAGCAACTAGAGTACGCAAAAGACATTAGTGAGCTACAAGCTAAAGAAGAATATCAACAAAAAATAATTTGGCGACTCAGCGCTGCTATTGCATTTATTTTAGTGATTGCTTCATTATTTTTATTTTATCGGCAAGCTCGACAACGTCAAAAATATCACGATATTTCATTAACAGATTATCTAACAAATTGCCCTAATCGCAGAGGAATAATGCGCGCAGCAGAAGCAAAGCTTGGTGAAGGTAAAATGACGATAGCAATTGTTGACTTAGACTACTTTAAAAAAGTTAACGACCATTTTGGTCACGATGTTGGAGATTTAGTTCTTATTGCCTTTGCAAAAGCTGCAAAAGAAACACTATGTAATGATCATCAGTTTGGTCGTTACGGCGGCGAAGAATGGTTATTTGCACTAAATACGGTTGATGAACGAATAATTCGCGATATATTTAACCGACTAGCCATTAGCTTCGCCGAGCATTGCAGTAATATAGAAGACTTTCCTACAGATACAAAAATCACTTTTAGTGCAGGAGCTTCTGTAAGTAGCCCTTTAAAAAGCACACTAGATATTCTTATTAAGCATGCAGATAAATTACTTTATAAAGCAAAAGAAAACGGAAGAAACCAAGTCGTAGTTGATTAAATAAACACAGCTAAAAGTATTGGCTCATTTACTTGACTAAAGTTCGTCTAAAACCATTTGTTTAATTTTATGTGCTTTTACAAAATGATCTAATTTATGGGTGTGTATCCACCAAGTAGCAGCTTCCATAAGTAGCTCTGGGTCGTCGTTTTTATTAGCAAAAAAGGCATAAAAAGAAAGCCCTACATTTTCGCCTTTAACTGCTATTTTTTTATCGCATACGGTAATTATTTTTGCTCTTAGTTCTTCCCTCATACATACCTTATTTAGTTATATTTTTACTGTATATGTACTATTGAAATACGCCATTTAAAAAGCTAACGATTAGCTGTAAAAGACTTCTATCAACCAAACCGTGATTCTCAAGCTCTTTATTAGGCGTATTTACTTTTGCAGCTTTGCATTCATTATCTAATGTTTCATTTTTACGTGTATCGGTTTCGTATGCAATATCTGCTTGTTCCATACATTTTGCCGAACCTGCGTAAGGCTGTGCCGCACAAGCGCTTAGTAATAAAAAAAGTGGAATTACTATCAATAATTGCTTCATAACTAATCCTATTTTTACGCAACTTATTTACTTTAAATTACAGCTGCAAGTTAGCCTATTTACTTTTCTACCACCATTACAAAAAATTCAAAAAAGAACGTACCGATAGCATCAAAAAAAGTGTCATTTTTTTCATCCTTTTTAATTTGTGCGCTAATGCATTGATTATAAACTTCTGAGCTTGTTTGAGCGCCATTTCGATCAACCGTTTCGGCCTCTTCAATGCATAAGTTAGGGTCAGAACGTGGGGCTGTACTACAGGCACTTAGTAAAGCGCACAGCAATAATGCGGCGATGGGGCTTTTTATGTTCATCCTTAAACTATCCTATTAAGTTAACGTGCTACCTGCATTTATACCGATTGATATTATATGTGGGAGTAATACATATAGATTGTACCTAAATAATGTTGCTACTTTATCACTGCAATAAAATAAACAACCAGTAAATATTTGTAAGGTTCTGTAGGGATTTATACTCACTTTTATAATTGAACTACGTAAAAGCCTGAAATTATTGCATTCATATCACTGTAAAATTTACAGTGATAGCAGCCTAAAAATAAAAAATCAAAATAAAAGCAATAAAATACATCAACTTAATATTTGGCATTTAGTTTGCTAGTTAATGATATAAGCAAATAAATTGTAAAAGGATTAGTTATGAATATTTTTGAAGCACTACGTCATGACCATGACAAACAACGAGAATTAGTAGATGCGCTTATTCAAACGCACGGCGACACAGAGCAGCGCCACGAGCTAATGGACGAGCTAAAAACAGAATTAGAACAACACGCAAAATTTGAAGAACGTTACTTTTATAACCCACTTATGTTTGATGACTTAACTCATGAAAAAGCGCGCCACAGCGTAGCTGAACATCACGAAATTGATGAATTAATTGAACAACTTGAAGATACCGAAATGAGCTCGTCTGCATGGTTAGTTGCAGCTAAAAAGCTACACCATTTAGTACATCATCATTTAAGTGAAGAGGAACACGAAGTATTTCAATTAGCGGGTAAAGCACTAACCGAAGGGCAAAAACAAAGCTTGGCAAAGCAGTATAACGATGCAATGCATTAACGTATAAACCGACTTCCGCACTCCCTGTGTACTTATTGGTTATAAGCCTTATGGCTTATAACCAATTTTTTGCATATATTTTATTACTTTACAGTAAATTTTACGTCTTGGTCGCGTAATAAGTAAAGTGCGAAACACGCAGCCCACATTGGCCATGCAGTGAAGAATAATAAGTTATTAAAGCCATCTATATACTGGTTGTACGAAGAAAGCGTTGATAAGCCATGCATTACAAAAATGATACCGTAAGTTATACGCTTTTTAATACCCGCTAAAAATGCCAATACTAATACAAGTTGTAGAGCACCGATAACATAAGCAACTATGTCAGATGAGCCACTAATACCGTAAAAATGTTCGAAAATACGTGCGCTATGACCAGGGTTTACGAATTTATCGAACGTCCACATAACCATTACAATAAATACGCCTAAACGCAAAGATAAAAGTGACCATTGCAAACGGTTTTGCACATCAGAACTCATTGAACCTGTCATAAAATTTCCTTAAATGAATATTAATAAACGTTGAAGTAACCTAGACCGTATAAGTTATTTTTTATTTCAAAAAAATTTAATTATTTTAACTAAAAAAGTAATTAAGCTTTGTAGTAATAAAAGTGAAGCTTATTTTAGGAATTAAAAAATGCTGCGTAAAAGTTAACAACTTTAAAATGTTAGCAGGTGAAAAGTAGTCTATAATTTAAAAAGCCCATTAAAAGCAAATATTTACATTCACTCTAATACAATCGCTCTATTGATATTTTATCGACTGATAAAACTATAGTACTTAATTACCACCTTTATAATACATCTGTTTTGTTATGTTCTAAAAAACAAAAAGAATCGAAATTTTACTGAAATTTATTTTTAATCCTTTCGGTCTTTATCGCCAACAACATTTTAACCGTAGAGAGAAAACGTTTGAAACACGCATATTTAGCACTTTCCCTAGCCACCATATTAAATACACCACTTAATGCTTTTGCAGCCGAAGAATCAAAAACAACAAAAGATGGCGCAATAGAGCGCATTGAGGTGGCAGGCCAAGCTATTAAATCTCAAGGTCTTTCGGTTAAAAACGCCACTGTAGACGGCCCTTTTGGCGACAACTTAGCCCTACAAGATATAGCCCGCTCAGTCACACCAATTTCAAGCGAGTTAATAGAGCAACTCAATATTACGACTTTACAAGACGTGCTCGCAGTAAGCCCTAATACCTATTCAGCCAGTGGTTTTGGCGCACCAAGTTTACCTACTATTCGTGGGCAATTAGGTGAGCTTTTCCAAGATGGTACACGCCGCCAAGCTGGTAATAATGGCTTTGGTGTGCCCTTATCGTTCAACTCTATAGAACAGATAGACGTGGTAAAAGGCGCGCCACCGGTATTATTTGGCTCAAGCCAACGCAACGGTGGTTTTGTAAACTTACATTCTAAAAAAGCATCAACTGACGAAAGTAAAGGTAAAGCAACTGTATCTGCAGGCCGATGGGATCAGTACAGTGTTTTAGTGGATTACAGTGCACCCATTGTAAAAGATAAAGTAGGATTTAGAGTAAGCGCTGAGCACATAGATAACGGCAGTTACTACGACTTTTCAGGCACGAAAAGCGACAGCTTATTTGCATCATTACGCGTATTACCCGATGACAAGAGCAGCTGGGATATTAACTTTGAGTTATACCAAGTTGAATTTACCGATAACGCAGGTATTAACCGCCCTACACAAGCGCTAATAGATAATGGCCTTTATATTACCGGCCAAGGCGTGCAAGCAAATGGCAGCACAGTACCGGCAGCAGGTTCAATAATCTCACCAACTGGGCAAGTAAAAATAGACCGTAGTACAGTACTTACCGATCCTGATAATCAGAACGAAGCCACTACTTATTTACTACACAGCATTTATAAGCGTGAACTTTCAAACAACGCATCCATTAAAAACATCACGTATTTTCAGCACTTACAACGCGAAGAAATTGCACAAAATAGCTTTGTTGAAATTATAGATGGTGCCGATACCGCGCAAAACCGTACCGAGCTTACCTATCTTTGGAATAGCGACCAGCAAACAATTTTTGCATTTGATGTGCGTTATAACCGCGTATTAGGCTACAGCCAATTTACAACAGAAGCCGACTTACCTATTGATTTAACTGGCCCACTTTCAAATCGCCGCATTCCTTTAACTGATGTACAACAAGCGCGTTTAATTGAAATTAGCCCAGGTGTATTTGTATCCCCTGGTGGTCAATATGATATTAATAATGACGGCAGTGGCGACTTTAACTTATCAGACACGACCGATTCGCGTTCATGGCAAACAGGCTTTGCTATTCAGCAAGATTCTGATTGGACAGATAAGTTTCATACAAGCGTTGGCTACCGCATTGATTTTTATGACGTAGACGCGCACGACCCAATAGCACCAGAAGGTGAAATTGCAGCGAGCGATAGCATTAACGATAAGCTACATTCGGGGCAAGTAAGCTTTAACTACCGATTAAATGGTGATTACACCACTTATGGTGCAGCAAGTTACAACGAAGCCACATCAAATAGCATGGCTGGCGGCACGTCTCTTGGTGGCGACAACACGATTAGCGCGCAAAACTTTTCAACCGAAAATACCTTAGTTGAATTTGGTTTAAAATACGCACCAACCGATAGTGATTGGTACGCCGATGGTGCAGTGTTTAGCCAACGTCGTAGTTTACGTAACCGTGATGGTAGTAATACCGGCATTCGTACTACCGGCTTTGAAAGCCAAGTATTTTATGATGCTTACCCTTATTGGCTAAGTGCTGGCTACAGCTATATTGATGCTCGCTACGATAATTCTGCAAGTAGCCAAGATTCAGCTCAAGTCGCTGATGCATTTGACAACTCACGTCCAGATATTATTGAAGGTACCAGTGTTGGCGCACCTAGCTTTACCGCTTTTGCACCTTCAAACACCCGTGTACAGGGCATTCCTGAGCAATCGTTCAGCTTTAACGGAAATTATTCAATTAATTCGAAATGGCAAACGGGTTTTTCAGGTCTATATACAAAGAGTTACCCACTAGACTTTTTGGCGACAGTAAAAATTCGTGATCAGTACACACTAAACGTAAATACTAGCTATGCTTTTACGCCTAGTACCAAGTTACGATTAGATGTGAACAACGTAACGAATCAAAAAAACTGGCGCCCAGTATTTGAAGGCGGTTACTTTGGTGCAACTTTAGCTTTTCCTGAGTTGCCAATTAACGCCAAGCTTACGCTTACCCATAGTTTTTAAGAGAGAGAACATGATTAAAAAAATATTTTTATTATTGATTGCAGCGGCCGTCGTCGGCCTGTTCTTTCATTTTGACTTACACCAACTACTTACGCTTGATGGTTTAAAAGGGTCAATGGATCAGTTTAGCGATTACAAAGAGCAGTCACCGTTGTTGGTTATTGGTGGGTTCTTTTTACTATACGTAGTTGTAACTGCTCTCTCGTTACCGGGCGCGGCTATTTTGACACTTGCAGCAGGTGCATTATTTGGCTTAGTTGAAGGCTTATTGGTTGCATCTTTTGCCTCAACTATTGGCGCAACACTTGCCTTTTTAGTATCGCGTTACTTACTACGCGACACTATTAAACAACGTTTTCCTGAGCGCTTAGCCGCAATTGATGCAGGCGTTGAAAAAGAAGGTGGATTTTACTTATTTACCCTTCGTTTAGTGCCGGTGTTTCCGTTCTTTTTAATCAATTTACTAATGGGTGTTACCTCAATAAAGTCATGGACTTATTACTGGGTAAGCCAAGCAGGTATGCTAGCCGGTACATTTGTATTTGTTAACGCAGGTACGCAACTGGCTCAAATAGATAGCTTATCTGGAATTTTATCATTCAACTTAATCTTATCATTCGCTTTATTGGGCATTTTCCCATTCATTGCTAAAGGAATCTTAAACGTGTTTAAAAAACGTCGCGTATACAAAAACTACACTAAGCCTAAAAAATTCGACCGTAACATGATTGTTATTGGCGCAGGCGCAGGTGGTTTGGTAACAAGTTATATAGCCGCTGCTGTTAAAGCAAAAGTAACCCTTATTGAAGCGGGCGAAATGGGCGGCGACTGTTTAAACTATGGTTGTGTTCCAAGTAAAGCAGTAATTAAAAGCGCTAAAATTGCAGAGCAAATTCGCCACGGTGAAAACTACGGTCTAGAAAACGCCACACCGCAGTTTTCGTTCAAAAAAGTAATGGCACGTGTACATAAAGTAATTGCCGATGTAGCACCACACGACAGTGTTGAGCGCTACACCGACTTAGGCGTAGATGTAGTAAAAGGTTACGGTAAATTAATAGACCCGTGGACTGTAGAAATTAAACTTAACGACGGTGGCACGCAAACACTCACTGCCCGTACTATTGTGATTGCCACTGGCGCACGCCCATTTGTACCGCCACTACCTGGTATTGAAGAAACAGGCTATGTAACAAGCGATACATTGTGGAATAAATTTGCAGAGCTAGATGAGGCACCTAAAAAACTTGTAGTACTAGGTGGCGGTCCAATTGGTAGCGAATTAGCACAAAGCTTTGCACGTTTAGGTTCAAGTGTTACGCAAATTGAAATGAGCGAACGCATCATGATCAAAGAAGACCTTGAAGTGTCTACTTTTGCTCACGAAGCGTTAACCGAAAGTGGCGTTAATATTTTAACATCGCACCAAGCACTTCGTTGTGAAACACGCGATGGTAAAAAATATATTGTTGTTAAACATAACGACAAAGAAATAGATATTGAATATGACGAGCTATTATGTGCCGTTGGTAGAAGTGCGCGCCTTAAAGGTTACGGTCTTGAAGAGCTAGGCATAGAAACAAACCGCACAGTAGTAACTAACGAGTACCTTGAAACACTGTACCCTAATATTTTTGCAGCAGGCGATATTGTAGGTCCATACCAATTTACACACGTGGCAGCCCATCAGGGTTGGTACGCAGCTGTAAATGGCTTATTTGGTCACCTTAAAAAGTTTAAAGTAGATTACCGTGTTATTCCGTGGACTACATTTATTGACCCAGAAGTAGCACGTGTTGGCTTAAACGAGCAAGACGCAAAAGACAAAGGCATAGATTACGAAATTACTCGCTTTGAATTTGAAGAGCTAGACCGTGCAATTACCGATAGCGCCACAAAAGGCTTTATTAAAGTAATTACACCCAAAGGCAAAGACAAAATATTGGGCGTTACCGTGGTATCTGAACACGCTGGCGATTTAATTGCTGAGTTTGTACTGGCAATGAAACACGGCTTAGGTCTTAACAAAATACTCGGTACTATACACAGCTACCCTACTTGGGCTGAAGGTAACAAATACGCAGCAGGTGAGTGGAAACGCGCTCATGCACCTGAAAAAGTGCTTAACTTGCTTGAAAAATACCACACTTGGCGTCGAGGTTAATTATGTTTAAAACACCTCTAAAAGCATTGCTACTTGGTTCGGCTTTAGTTGTAACATCGTTTGCAACATCATTTTCGGCCCAAGCCCAAAACATGCACGATAGCTGGAATGCATTGTTAAATAAGCATGTTGTCGCTATTAACCATAATCACAGTACTGAGGTTGATTACGCTGCCATAAAACGTGAGCATGCACAGCTAAAAACGTATTTAGATTCGTTAACGGCTGTAACACAAAGCGAATTTGACGCATGGGAAAAGCCTAAGCAACTCGCTTTTTTAATCAATGCTTATAATGCGTGGACTGTTGAGCTTATTTTAACTAAGTACCCTGATCTCAAGTCAATTAAAGACTTAGGGAGCTTTTTTAGCTCACCATGGAGTAAAGAGTTTGTGCCATTACTTGGCAAAACTCGCAGCCTTGATGATATAGAACATGGTTTAATACGTGGCAGCGGTAAATACAACGACCCACGCATTCACTTTGCAGTAAATTGCGCGAGTATTGGTTGCCCAGCGCTTCGAGAAGAAGCGTATACAGCCACTAATTTAGAGAGCCAATTGCAAGAGCAAACAGTGCGCTTTTTATCAGATATGACACGCAATATGGCTCAAGAAAATACGCTAAGCGTGTCTTCAATATTTAAGTGGTACGGCGATGACTTTGAAAAAGGTTTTAGAGGTGCAAACACGCTACAGCAGTTTTTCCTGCAATACAGCGACGCACTTAAACTGATACCCGCTCAGCAAAAAGCACTTAAAAATGATGACATGAAAGTTAAATTTTTAGACTACAACTGGGATTTAAATGTTCGCCATTAAGTTTTGGCAAACACTGGCGCGATACAGCTTTTGCTGTGTCGCGTTTTGCGTTTGTGCAATCGCAAATTTAGCTGCTTTTTCGAGCATCGCGTTTGCTAATACCGTTATTAACTCAAATAGTAAAAGTATTTTAGTAATAAACAAACAACAGGGAGCTCGCTGGCAACAAGTTCAAGCACTTGGTAGTAATCAAGATGTATACTTTTATGCATGGGGCGGCGACGCGCAAATAAATGCTTATATTCAATGGGCAGCACAGCAAGTTAAAACTAAGTACAACATTAACCTGGTACATGTAAAATTAAGTGACACCAGCGAAGCAGTAAGCCGTGTACTTGCCGAAAAATCAGCAAACAATAACAACCAAGGCAGCGTAGATTTAATGTGGATCAACGGAGCTAACTTTGCCACCATGAGTGAGCACTCTCTGCTTTTAAAAAAATGGGCAAATAAACTACCCTACTTTGCATTAACCGATCCGGCTAATAACCCTGCTGTAACCTTTGATTTTGGTTTACCTACCAATGGGATGGAGGCTCCATGGGGGCAAGCGTCACTTACGTTTTATTACGACAGCATTGCAATAAATGGTAATGCAAACAACAAATTGCCGACTACATTAAACGAATTATTAAACTGGAGCGCGCAAAACCCTGGTCGCTTTAGTTACCCAAAGCCGCCTGACTTCTTAGGTATGAGCTTTTTAAAATACGCCTTAGTTGTACTGCATCAGCAAAGCAGCGAAAACATTAAAGCGCAGTTAAACCAACCAGCTACCGCTTTAAATACTGCACAAGTGCTAAATCCGTTATGGGACTTTTTAGATAAATTACACCCAACTCTTTGGCGTGGTGGCACTCATTTTATGCTAAGTGGTGCTCAAATGCGCCGCCTTGTGGACGATACAGAATTAAGTCTCGCATTTACTTTTTCAGCACCTGAAGTACCAGCGGCTGTAAAACGCTATGATTTACCAAACAGCATTCGCAGTTACGCAATGAGTGATGGCAGTTTAAGTAATACCCATTTCGTGGCAATTCCTTACAATGCAAGCCACCAGCAAAGTGCGCAATTAGTGGCTAATTTTTTACTCAGCCCTGAGGCGCAAGCTCAAAAGCAAAAAGCGCATATATGGGGCGATAAAAGCGTACTTATTCAATCAACGTTAACGCCTGAACAGCAAGCCTTATTTAAAACAGCTAAACCGCATCCAAGTGCACTGCCTTTAAACAGTATTAAACGCACATTGAGCGAACCTCATCCAAGCTGGGTAAACGCCATTATGCAAGGTTGGCAAACCCGTTATGGAGTAAGCCAATGAGTGTTATTTCAAAAAGTGTACCTATTAATACCAAAGCAACAACGCAGTGCAGCACCGATATGTTTACGCGCATTGTAAAATTTAGCCCGCGATTTTTACTCGCTTTACTTATACTACCCGTACTTGGTGGCTTAATTAGCGTATTGCTGCCTGCCTTTGGTTATGCGCCCGTACTTGAGCAAACTACATTTAGCTTGCAAGGTTTTAATGCCCTTTGGCAAACACCTGGCCTTACTCAAATGGTTACCTTAAGCGTTGCAACGGGCTTAATAAGTACTCTGCTTGCATTTATCATTACCTTAATGATTTTAGCTGCGTTTTTTAATAGCCCGTGGCTTAACCGAATTCAGCGTTTATTGAGCCCTATATTAGTTATACCTCATGCCGCCGCTGCTATTGCAGTAGGATTTTTAATTGCCCCTTCAGGTATGATTTCACGCTTAGCGTCGCCTTGGTTAAGCGGCTGGGAACTTGCGCCAAACGGCATGTTTCCGCACGATTCGTTCGGTATTAGTATTATTTTAGGCTTAACACTAAAAGAGCTTCCCTTTTTATTATTAATGGCACTGGGCGTACTTGCACAACCTGAGCTTGGCAAAAAATTACGCCAACAACATAAGGTTGCACTTAACTTGGGTTATTGCCCAATGACCGCCTTTTTTAAAGTAATACTGCCAAGTCTTTATCCGCTGCTGCGTTTGCCCCTTTTAGCCGTGCTTGCCTATGCAAGTGCCAGTGTAGAAATGCCACTCATTTTAGGCCCAAATACACCACCCACGTTAGCCGTTGCAATAATGCATTGGTTTAACGATGTTGATTTAAATCTGCGTATTAAAGCCTCAGCGGGTGCTTTATTACAACTGGCTGTTACAGGTGGGTTATTAGCCCTTTGGCTTGGCGCAGAAAAGGCCGTAAAAGTGCTATTTAGCGACTCCCTCACTAATGGAGTGCGCGAATACGGCGGATTTTATTGGCAAAAAATAACGGTCGTACTCACCACATTAGTAATTGGCTTTATACTGTTGTCGCTTATTGGTTTAGTTATGTGGTCGGTTGCAGGTTTTTGGCGCTTTCCAGATGCAATGCCTGAGCAATTTACACTACTGCATTTTAAAAGTGCGCTAATGCAAATGGGCAGCCCGCTTTTTAATACGCTAGCAATCGGTTTAGTAACCACACTATTTGCCATTATTCTTACTTTACTGTGTTTAGAATCAGAGCAGTTGAATGACAAACCTATTTCTCGTTTTACCAGTTTAATTATTTACTTACCGTTATTAGTACCCAGTATTGCCTTTTTGTTTGGGCTAGTATGGATACAACAATTGGTAAATAACCAAGCCGCATTTTTTAATGTGGTACTTACGCATTTACTGTTTGTGTTGCCTTATGTGTTTTTGTCACTTGCGAGCAGTTATAGGCGCTTAGATCCTCGTTTTGCTCATGTTGCAGCAAGCCTAGGCGCAGCGCCGTGCAAGGTATTTTTTAAAGTAAAACTACCTCAGTTGTTTGCCCCTATTTTAATTGCAGCCGCACTGGGCTTAGCAATTAGTTTTGGACAATACCTCCCCACGCTTTTAGCTGGCGGCGGGCGCATAGCCACAATAACAACCGAAGCCGTTACGCTTGCCAATGGCGCAAGCAGACGCACCAGTGCCGTGTACGCTATTATGCAAATGGCATTGCCGCTTATTGGATTTATACTGGCATGGGGTTTACCTAAATATTTTTTCAAAAGTGCACGTGCTTAAAAGTGCACATATTTAAAGCACCCATGTTTAACACTATCAGGGTTAAGGTTTTTTAATGCAGTCATCGTTACAGATTAAAAATTGTCAGCTTTATCGCCAAAATGAGCTGTTACTTAGCTTAAACGAGCAAGTTAATGGCGGTGAAATTCTGACTATTATGGGCCCATCAGGCAGTGGTAAATCAAGCTTATTAAATTGGCTTACGGGTACTTTACCTAGTAGCTTTAAGGCCAATGGTGAGGTGTGGCTTAATGGTCAAAATATCGATAACACCCCTCCACACTTGCGCCATATTGGAGTGCTTTATCAAGACGCTTTATTATTTTCTCATTTAACTGTTGCTGGTAACATTGCCTTTGCAATGCCCAAAGGTAATAAAAAACAACGCAGTGAAAAAATAGAACACGCACTTGAGCAAGTAGGTCTTAAAGATATGGGCAATCGCCACCCCGATAACTTATCGGGTGGGCAACAAGCCCGTGTTGCATTATTACGTATGCTGCTGAGCGAACCTAAAGCCATTTTACTCGACGAACCCTTTAGCAAACTCGACACCCAACTGCGTGTTGATACACGCGAACTCGTGTTTAGCCAAATACGCGATCATAAGCTACCTGCAATTATGGTAACTCACGACCATAGCGACGCCGACGCTGCAAGTGGCAAACTCATTACTTTAAGTAGCGCACTTTAATACATAGCTTTAATACGCATAAGGCAAAAAACATGCTAGACAAATTTATCACCCCTGTAATTAAGCCACTTTTAACACCTGTGGTTATGATTATGCATAAACGCGGCATAACCGCCGATCAGCTCACCGTGGTAGGCTTTTTAGTTGGCTTATTAGCCGTGCCATTACTGGCGTTTGAAATCTGGTACGGCGCATTAGTTGCCATTGCTTTAAATAGAATTTTAGATGGACTTGATGGCGCATTAGCACGCTATGCAAACCAAAGTTCAAGCGCGGGTGGCTTTTTAGATATCACACTCGACTTTTTATTTTACGCGGCTATTCCGCTTGGCTTTATTTTGGCAAACCCTGAGCAAAACGCGATAGCGGGATCGTTATTACTTGCCACTTTTATTGGTACGGGCTCAAGCTTTTTAGCTTTTGCGATTGCCGCCGAAAAATTTAAACTCGAAAAACCGCAGTTTAAATACAAAAGCTTTTACTACTTAAATGGCTTAACCGAAGGCACTGAAACAATAGCGCTATTTATTGCATTTTGTATTTGGCCGCAGCACTTTGCAGTTATGGCGAGCATTTTTGCTATTGCGTGTGGCATAACTATTTTTACCCGTATACATGGCGGTTATCACACGCTTAAGCAACAAGAAGCCGATGCTAACAAAGCAGCTGAAAACGTGCCTAGCAGTGCAAATTATGAGGTAATAAATGACTAATGAAGTATGGTGGCGACTCGGCTGTTTTTTTAGCATTTTAATTATAATGATGCTGCTTGAATGGCAAAAGCCTGCTCGCCAAGCACCTATTAAAAGCAGTACACGTTGGTTTGCTAATTTTGGGTTAGTGTTTGCTTCATCAGTTATTGCACGTTTAGTTGTACCCATTGGGTTAACCGCTGTTGCACTTTACAATCAAGAGCACGGCATTGGCTTATTTAATCAAATAGCCCTACCAAGCAGTTTAATTATTATATTGAGCATACTTTTACTCGATATATTAATTTATTGGCAGCATAGATTATTTCATCAAGTGCCTATTTTATGGCGCTTGCACCGTGTACACCACGCCGATGCACATGTTGATACAAGTACGGGCTTGCGCTTTCACCCTATCGAAATTGTACTGAGCATACTTATAAAGCTCATTGCAGTAACAGCTCTTGGCGTACCTGCCATTGCGGTACTTATTTTTGAAATAGCACTTAATGGTTTAGCACTATTTAATCATGCAAATATACGCCTACCTAATGCCATTGAAAAACCACTGCGTTTAATATTAATGACGCAAATATTGCATCGAATTCACCATAGCCAAGTGGTTAGTGAAACTAACTCAAACTATGGCTTTAGTGTAATTTGGTGGGATAAATTATTTGGTAGCTACAAAGATAAAGCAAAAAAAGCCGACGCAGATATAAATATTGGCTTAAAAGAATACCCAAGCCAAAAGCAAAATGCCTCGCTTTGGGGTTTATTGATCATGCCATTTAAAAATAAGTAAACCGCGTACATTCTCGGATTAGTCCTATATTTAATAGGCTCTTATTAAAGAGCCTATTATGAATTAAGTAACACTAAAACGCCTCTTACCGTAAACTAATTGTAAATAAAATAAACAAATATGTTGACCATTTGCGTACTCCACAATATCATTTGTAAGCGCTTACAAAACACAATCTAAAATGTAAGCGCTTACAGCATGAAAAACAAAGCTCAAAAAACAATTAATCTGACAATAATCTGTTGAAACCGGGGTTCAGTTATGAACATTGAAACAACGCACATTACACGTTTACTTGCCGCTATCTCTTTAGTTACGTTAGCTGGCTGTGGTGGTGACTCTGCCACTAAATCAAATTTTGAAAATGTAGATGCCTCTGAGCCAGTATCAGATTGGCAAATGGTTTGGAGCGACGAGTTTGAAGGCTCAGCCATTGATACAAACAAATGGAACTATGAATTAAACTGCGATGGCGGTGGTAACAACGAGAAACAGTGTTACACCGACAGTGAGCAAAATGCATTTATTGCAGACGGTGTGTTAAACATTGTTGCCCTACCCGCTGAAGAAGGTGCAGAAAAACCTTACACTTCAGCGCGCTTAAATACGCGTTACAACGCCGACTTTACATATGGTCGCTTTGAAGTGCGCGCCAAACTTCCATCAGGACAAGGTAGCTGGCCAGCATTTTGGATGCTGCCAACTGATGAAGTTTACGGCACTTGGCCTCGTTCTGGCGAAATAGATGTTTTAGAATCAGTAAACCTTAAAACACCAGATGAAGATGGCGGTATAGAGTCTAGTATCCACGGTACACTTCATTACGGACGCGCGTGGCCAGATAACAGCTACACAGGGCAAGAATACAAATTCCCTGAAGATACTAATCCAGCAGATGATTTCCACACGTATGCTGTTGAATGGCAAGAAGGCGAAATTCGCTGGTACGTAGATGGCTACCTTTATGCAACTCAGCGTCAATCAGAAGTGCGTACTAATGCAAGTGGTGAGGCTGTAGGCCTAAAACATCGTGGTTGGTTTGCAGAATACTTTGAACAAGGTTCTGGCGAGCTTGAAACTCACTGGGATAGCGCACCATTTGATAAAGACTTTCACTTATTGCTAAACCTAGCAGTAGGCGGCGACTGGCCTGAAAACGTTAATGATCTAGGTATAGATGCTAGCGCATTTGAAAACGGCCAAACCTTTGCTATTGATTACGTACGTGTTTATCAATGTGCATCAAACCCTGAAACAGGTAAAGGCTGTGAAACTATTCGCCCAGGTTACAATAGCCTAGACGATGCTTTGCTTGAAGGCGATGCACCAATTCCTAGCCCACCTTCGACAGGCATTGCAACACCACTGACTATTTTTGGTGAGTCATTTAATCCAAATTGGCCTGCATGGGATTGTTGTGGAGGATCTACTCCCGCTATTGTTGCAGATGAAACCCAAGGTAATGTAGTTGAATTTGTAGTAGGTGCAGAACCCACTGTAATGGGCTTTATTAGCCGTGAGATTTTTATTACTGACGAAGCAGGAAAAGCCAGCCCGTTTGATGCATCTCCAATGCTGGATGAAGGTTACGTTCGTTTTAAAATGAAAGTAACAAATGCACCAGGCACTGCTGATACAGCTTGGCTTGTAAAACTTGAAAGTAATGAAGGTTCTAGCGCATTAGAAATGCCGATTACAGATAGCATTGAAGGCGTAAGTCCTGTTGTTGGCCAATGGCAAACTTATACATTTTTATTAAAAGATCTAGATGCTGCAAATTTAGATATTAGTGCAATTGATGTGATCATGGTGTTTCCAGCATGGGGCGCAGGTGAAGGCGCTGTTTATTTAATTGACGATGTTGAGATTACTCAAGATAACTTAGGCGTATCACCTGAGCTTACTATTTTTACTGATGAGCAAAATCTAGCATGGCCAATGTGGGATTGTTGTGGTGGCTCAACCCCTGTTGAAGCTATGGATGATGAAGAGCATGGTTTAACCGCAGAGTTTAGCATTGGTGCAGAGCCTACTGTAATGGGCTTTAATAGCCGCACATCGTCAGGTGGCGCAGGTGAATCGTTTGATGCTAGTAGCATTTTAGATGAAGGCGTTATTCAATTTGATTTAAAAGTAACGTCTGCACCGAGTGACCCAACTACACCGTGGTTGTTTAAAGTTGAGTCAAACGAAGGTGACTCTGCAGTAGAGCTTGAATTAACGGCAAGTGTTGAAGGCGTAGCGCCAGTTACTGGCGAGTGGCAAACATATACGTTTAAGCTGTCTGATCTTGCAGCTGCTGGCTTAGATGTAAGTACTATAGATGTACTAATGATTTTCCCAGCATGGGGTGCAGGTGAAGGCTCTGTTTACCGTGTAGATAACGTTAAGATTTATAATCCAAATGCAGCGCCAGCTGCAACGGGTGAGCTTACTGTCTTTAAAGATGCAGCTGCCGATCAGTGGAGTATTTGGGATTGTTGTGGTGGCTCTACACCAACAACAGAAACCGATGATGACGCGCATGGCGCAGTAGCGCAATTTAGCATTGGTTCTACTGCTACAGTAATGGGCTTTATTGCTGATGAAGACGTATCGTTCGATGCCTCTGCAATACTTGAAAATGGTGTAGTTCAATTTGATATGAAAGTTGTATCAGCCCCTTCAGATATTGACGCACAATGGCTATTTAAAATTGAATCAATTGGTACATCGAGTGCCGTAGAGCTTGCTTTATCTAGCAGTGTTGAAGGCCAAGTACCTGTAACGGGCGAATGGCAAACATACACCTTCTCTCTTCAGCAATTATTTGATGCCGGCTTAGACATTAGCGCATTAAACGTAATTATGGTTTTTCCTAGCTGGGACATGGGCGATGGCGCGCTTTACCGTATAGACAACGTGATTATTGCAAATCCATAAAACACACACCAATAGGCGCTTAGCGCCTATTGCTACACAACAACATTTTATAAAGCAGAGCTATTATGAACACATTCAATTTTAAAAAGAGCCAACTTGCGGCTTCTGTGTCTCTCATCATTGCTGCGAGCACATTAAACACAGCTATTGCGGCAGAAGCAGAAACAAGCGTTTCATCTGATGTAGAAGTTATTGAAGTAAAAGGTATTCGTGGTTCACTTATTCGTTCTATGGATATGAAACGCGACTCTTCTGGCATTGTAGATGCCATTTCATCTGAAGAAATGGGTAAATTCCCAGATACCAACTTAGCAGAATCATTACAACGTATTACCGGCGTATCGGTGAGCCGTGCAAACGGTGAAGGTAGCCAAATTACAGTACGTGGTTTTGGCCCTGAGTTTAACTTAATTACCTTAAATGGCCGCCAAATGCCGGGCACAGGTTATACACGTTCGTATAACCTTGAAAACATCGCCTCTGAAGGTGTAAGTGCCCTTGAAGTATTTAAAACAGCACGTGCAGACGTGCCAAGCGGTGGCTTAGGTGCAACGGTTAATATTTCTACTGCACGCCCTTTTCAAAAGCCGGGTCAGAACTTTTCAGCAACCGTTAAAGCAAACCACGACTCATCAAACGAAGCTGGCGATGACGTAACACCAGAGTTTTCTACTGTTTACAGCAATACTTTTGTAGATGACACTTTTGGCTTTGGTTTTTCGTTTTCGCACCAAGAGCGTGACTTTCAAAAACAAAGTGCCAATATTCAAGGCTGGCAAGCAAACGTAGACCTACCTGATTTAGATAGCAGCAACGTTGTTGATAACCGTACAGATACATCAGGTAACTACTACTTCCCTAAAGACATGAACTACTCTATTGAAGATGTAGAACGTGAACGTACGAACGGACAAGTTACTTTTCAGTTTGCACCGGTAGATGGCTTTGTAGCAACACTTGATTACACCGCAAGTAAAGCTGTAACAGGTTCTCAAAGTATTGGTTGGGGTATTTGGAACGACTTTGGTAGCAATATTAATGGCTACGAACTAGATGAAAATGGTACAGCTGTTTATGCTGATATTAGCGGTAACGATGCATCATTCACAGCTAATAAAGGTACTACAGAAGTAAAAGCGCGCTCTCTAGGTTTAAATCTAGATTGGGAAATTAACGACACGTGGCACGTAGAGCTTGATTACCACGACTCTAAAAACGAAACTGATAACGGCGCCGATAATGGGCTGGGAAGTGCCGGCCAAGTAATTTTAGGTTCTGATCAGCTAGCTAATAAAATTTATGATTACCGTACGGGCGAAGTACCCAGTGCACAAGTTAATTGGTTAAATGGCACAAGTGAATTAACGCCTGGCGAAATTGATTCAAACTTTAGTCAGTTTATTCATTCACCAGGTGAATCAAACATTGAACAATTACAGCTACATACAACATGGTATAACGAAAGCTATGACATTGGTTTAGTTAAAGTTAAATTTGGCGCATCACGTACAGAACAAAACACCGGTGGTTACACCGCGTGGAGTGGTTTAGTAGGTGGTCCAGGCTTTAACCCATCGTATACAGAAATATTCCCAGATAGCATGTTTACCCGCAACGACACATCAGGCCTTTTAGATCAGTTTGATGGCGGCGGCAGCGACTTACAACCTGGTTACTACTATACCTATGACTTTGACGAAGCTGTTGCGCGCCAAATTGCTTATTTAACGGCTGATGTAACGGGTGGCGATGCATATACAGCTAATGCATACGCAGACGGAATAGATAGCGAGAGCTACGTAGAAGAAATAACGAATAGCTTTTATGTTCAATCAAGCTGGGAATTTGACGTAAGTAACTACTACGTAAAAGTAAATGCAGGCCTACGCTATGAGCAAACAGACGTAACAAGTACTGTGCGCCAACGCGTTGAAGATCAAGTTAATTGGATCAGCGCTTCAGAGTGGATCATGCAATACGCTGCTGGCGGCGATGATAACTTCTTAGAGCAACAAGGTGATTACGATGTTTTACTGCCTTCAATCGACGTAAGTGTTGATTTAACTGAAGACGTAGTAGCCCGCGTATCTTGGGGTAAAACAATGTCGCGTGCACCACTAGGTAATCTAGCCGGTGGTCGTAGTTTAACAGGTAGCCCAAAACCAGGTTCTCGTACAGGTGGCCAAGGTAATACAAACTTATTACCGTTTGAATCAACAAACCTTGATTTATCACTTGAGTATTACTACGCAGAAGGCAGCTACGCATCTGTTGGTTACTTTAAAAAAGATGTTGATAACTTTATTCAAACCACCATTACGCAAACCACTATTGATGGCTTGCACGATATTTTAAACGGCCCTCGTTACTTACAAGCCGTAAGCGATATTGAATCACGTGGCGAGCAAGCAACAACCGACGCTATTTTTGCACAAATGATTGCCAGCGGTTACGGCAATGCAAATGGCGTTATTGAGCCAAACAGCGACGATCCGCTAATTACATGGAATATTAGCCAACCACAAAACACCGACAGTAAATCGGTAGATGGTTTTGAAGTAGCTGTTCAGCACTTAATTGGTGAAACCGGTTTTGGTGTAGGTGTTAACGCGACGTTTGTAGATGGCGACGTTGAATTTGATAGCGAAAGCCTTGATCAACAAGCACCACTTACAGGCTTAAGTGACTCAGCTAACTTCCAAGGCTTTTACGAAAAAGACGGCCTATCAGTTAAAATTACTTATGCATGGCGCGACTCATACCTAATTGGTGTAGGCCAAGCGCAAGGTTCAGCTGATGCGCCTCCGCAATATGCTAAAGCGTATGGTCAATGGGATATGAGCGTTAACTACGATGTAAACGAAAACGTAACGGTATTTTTTGATGGCATAAACTTAAACAATGCAACCGAAGAAGGTTACGGACGTTACGAAGAGCAGTTCTTATTTGCTAATCAATACGGTCCTCGTTACTCAATTGGTGCTCGTTACACGTTCTAAACTATTTCCTAGTTAGAAGGTTAAGCCGCTTGTTACAACAAGCGGCTTTTTTTATAGCGTTTTTATTTGCTCAAGCAACACATTGGTTGTCCAATCAAGGCCGTTATACGCCACATCGGGTTTGTAAAAATCCCCTGCCCCTCGCGCTCTGTTTACGTATACTTTGTTAGGTACAATCACTTTGCCTAAGCCTGAAGGTAAATCAGCTAAACGTACCTCCATATACATAGAATCAGCACTACTTGGTGCACCAAATAACGTTGTATTTTCAAAAAGCTTAAACTTATCAAGTGCATCTAAACAAGCACTAGCGCATTGCGGCGGCACTATAACAAACACCTTGTTTTTAAAGTCACTCACTAAAGGCTTTTGTGGTATGTTATTTAGCGTATTAGTCTTTTCTTCTACATAAAACGGGGCATCATTTTCAAGTGATAGAGCCATGCCAGCAGCGACGGTTTTAAAAGTTTTCAGTACTTCGGATTGATCTTTTACAACGTCCAATAAAGACTCTACATAGTCAGTATTATCTTTTGATGCTCTCCACCATACTTGCGTGTTTTGAGAAGTATTATTTGCTTTTTGCTCTACTACTTTTTGGCCCCATAATCCTTTTGCTATTTGTGAGCTCCAATAAGATGATCCACCTTGGTTATGGCGCAAATCTAATACCACGGCTTTTGCAGTAAGTAACTTGCTACGTTGCTGTTGTATTTTTTCAAACACTTTATTGTAGGCAGCAGTTTGTTTATCGGTTGATGAAAAGCTAGGCATAGCAATCCAACCAATGTTTTTTTCAGGCCACGTTAAATCAATGGGGAGTTCATCACCGTTGTAGGCATTTTCTAAATGCTTACTTGCTGACTTAGGCCTCACAGACCAATTTAATACGTGTGTATAGGTATCGCCATTGGCTTTAACAAATTCGCATTCTTTTAGAGGAGTTAAAAATGGATTGCCCTCGTCAATTAGTAACCGCCAACCTTGCTGCCACCAATGCCCAGGTTGTGCAACTTCACCATGAAACTTAAATATTCTCTCACGCATTAAGGTATCAGTGCTTTGCCCATCACATTGGCTTACAACGTCGCCTTTACTAATATTGTTGGTTTCGCTGTAATACACTTTTAGCGCATCACCTCGCCACACAGTTCTAAAGCCCGGCCAGCGGCGTGCGGGTCTATCTACGCTTGAAAACGCACCCGCGTGGCCATCTTGTAATACAGTACTAAAACGAGAAATTGCCGCTACATGCGCCTGCGGCCCACTCGCTTGAGCCGAGAGTTTAAGTGCCTCCGCTTTTGCTTGTTTTAATAAATCAGGAAAAGTTGGGTTATTAACATCAAACATACCAGGATGATTTTGTGCAGTAATACTATAAGCCGCGTTAATATCGCGCTCTGTTATGCTGCGCCACTGCTCAAGTGTAGTAGGTAGAATGGGTTCTTGTGCAGCATTTATAACTGGTGATAGTAATAAAGCGCAGAGCAATACATGATTGGTTATTTTTGTTTTTATAGTCATAAAAATCCGTTTAAATGTTGTGGTATATATAATTTAAGATGCGTGTTTTATTTAATACCGCTCAAAGGCGCACCATTTTAAAGTTTTCAATAGCTAAATTTTACTAGTTACCCACCTCACGGCGAGTTGTTATGTTTTGGCAACTTGAAACCTGCCGTGTTTAACCCAACCACAAAAAAATACAAAACTAACAACACCCTGAATTAAAATAATCCAGAACAAAGACTCCTCGAGGAAATCTGGATAGTTCAGGGTATGTATCAATGAGATTAAGCCGAACACGCTACCAAAACTAAGCAAGCCTAGTATGCTCAAAGTAGAAAAGTAGCCAATATTCTTTCTAGACACTATGCCGTAAATGGCAACGGCTACTAAACAAAGATAAATCGCTGATGAAACTATAGTTAGACCATTTAGCTCCCCGTCTACAATTTGTTCCTGAGTCAACTTAACTCCTCTCATTAGAAGAAGTAGTATTAACCAGCCAATAGTTAGATTTTTCATCATACTCTCTGTGAACGTAACGAGCCTATAAATTAACTCGTTTTTTATTTTTTATTAATAAACAAACCATAGCTGAGTTCCTATTTTGGTTCAATCTATTGCTGTACTTTTACTCAGCATATAAAAAAGAGTTTAATGTTGTTTTAATTGGCGTTTTAAAAGAGATTACGGGTGTTTTAATTGGCGTTTTAAAAGAGATTACGGGTGTTTGAGTGGCTTTTATTTAGACTAAAAAAGCAAGGTTTATGATAAGTGTCTAGTTTAACTTTAAAAAATAAACATTTTATTTACAAAATAAAAACCATTAGATAGTATAGAAAGTACCCAATTTAGGGTTTGCATTTTAAATGGAGATTAAAATGATAAAACACCTTCTAAAACACGCTTTCTCTGCATTACTTTTTACCCATATGAGTAGCTTTGCCGAGATACAGATCACTGAAGAAATGAAAAGCTTTACTGATAAAGCCAATAAAGTAGAACAGTGGCAACTCGGCACTACCAAGCGCTTTGATACCTTTGAACAGTTTTTTTTAAACGCAGGCGGCGATGCATACTACCAAACAGGCTATATTTTTGATATTGAAAGCGAGCATTGGCTCAGCTATGAAGAGGCAATTAAAATCGCCCCTGATTTAAAAAGTATCTTAAACAGTGAGCAACTCAACGTTAATATCACCCGTGAAGAGTTTCTCGCTTTTACAAATATACAAGTACCTACAAACACACATTATGTGTATTTATACTTTGATACACCCACTGCAAAAGATGGCAGTTACTTATATTCCGAAGGAGGGGCTTTTACAGACTCATTAATAAAAGCCATCAAACGACGAAAAAGTGCTGCACTTACTCTGAAAAAGCATGCAACTATCCCGTGGTATTTAATTGAGATCCCATTAATAGGGTTCAACCCGCAATAGTGTTTAATTTGTAGCGCCATGCGTGCTTAGTAGCTAAAAGGGCAATAAATGTTAACTATTCCAAAGCAAGATTCTAACTTAATAAAATCGCGAACTGTTTTACTGTTTGCTTTGGGTGTATTGGTATTAGTGGTAACAATTTGGCTTGTGCTAACGGTATTATTTAGTGATAAAGCTTACGAAATCAAATATTCAGCGGTAGAAAAAGGTGCAGTACAGCAGCAAGTTGCCGTGTTTGGTCGGTTAAAACCCCGCGTGTCAAGTAGTTTAGTGGCACAAATTGATGGCCATGTAAGCCAATTAAATGTGCTGCCGGGTAGTCATTTAGCCAGCAATACCGTTGTACTTACGTTATCTAACCCGCAGTTATTACGCCAATACGATATAGCAAAATTAAACTGGCAAAAAGCACAAGCAATGCATGTATCAGCACTAGCTAAATTACAGCGCGAAGCAACGCAACTGGCTAACGACGTTGCTATGGCGCAAAGCGAACTAAAATTTGCAGAGCAAGAAATTGCCACTTTAGATGTATTACATAAACAGCAGCTACTAAGTGAGCTTGATTTTTTAAAAGCTAAAACGCGGCTTGAACAAATTCGCTTAAAATTAGATTTAACAAAACGCAGTGAAAAAGCTTTTTTAACGGCGCGTGAGTATGAGGAAAAAGCATTAGACCTAACCCTTGAATCTGAAAAACAACAGCTCGCCCTCACATACAGCGATGTACAAAATCTTGAAATAAAAACCTCACAAGGTGGTATTTTAACAGAGTTGCTTGATGAAATTGATGTTGGGCAAGCCGTGAGTAAAGGAACGGTACTGGCTAAACTATCAGATAAAAATAGCCTTTATGCCGAATTACTCGCCCCCGCAAGCGCAGCTGATACTATAAAAATAGGCATGCCTGTGAAGGTTGAAATTAAAGGCACTTTATATAACGCAAAAGTTGTGCGGGTGTTTCCAAGTATTGAGGCGAATCAAATAAAACTAGAAGCTGCATTTATACAGCAAGTACCTACATCTGCAATCAGTAACTTATCTATTGCTGCCAACGTATTAGTAGCAGACAAAGCAAACGCATTACGTATCGCCAAACCCATTTATTTAAACCCTCGCCAACTAACACAAAATGTATATATATACGAAGAGGGAGAAATTTTTGCTAAAGAAGTAACAATAGGCTTACAGGGTGAGCAATATATTGAAATTTTAGCTGGGTTAAATGAAGGGGATTTAGTATTAAGCACACTTCCAAATGATTTAACTGAATTATAAAAGCGATGTAAAAATAAAAATAGGTATAACAATAAAAACAACAACCCCAGCTAAGGAGCGCACAGTGGAGCAGTTAATTACGTTAGAGCAAGTATCAAAGTCATTTTCAGCCAATGCCAAGCCTGTATTGGAAGACATTAATTTAACAATTAATGATGGTGAATCAATCGCTATTTTGGGCCCTTCTGGTAGTGGTAAGTCAACTCTATTATCTATTATTGGTTTACTCGATGAACCAACGGCTGGTGACTATTTACTGCGTAGTGAAAACATTACAGCGTTGACCCGTAAACAAAAGAGTTTGGTGCGCAATGCCCACATAGGCTGGATATTTCAAAACTTTAATTTAATAGCCAGTATGACAGTGCTGGAGAATGTAGTGCAGCCTATGCGCTTTAATAAAGCCATAAAATCTAGTGAGTACATTGACCGTGCAAAAGAGGCGCTTAATGATGTGGGGTTACTAGACAAACACGCCACCACGCCAGATAAGCTTTCGGGTGGCCAACAGCAACGTGTTGCCATTGCAAGGGCTCTGGTAAATAAACCTGCGCTGATATTAGCGGATGAACCGACGGGAAACCTTGATCAAGCTACGGGTGATGAAGTAATTGCGTTATTACAGACGCTATGTGATAAAGGCAGCACACTCATAGTCGTTACACACGATGAAAGCGTTGCACAACGCTGCAAGCGCCGAATCAGAATTTTAGATGGACGGATAGATTATGATGGTAAGTAATCTAGGCTTTGAGCTGTTGACACAATGGCGACGTTGGCGTGGGCAATATTTAAAACTGGCTATATTATTACTTGGATTTGCTTTAACCGCCGCCCTCTTAAGTATCGCGTTGCGCTTAGGCAGCATGCTTTTTTATGAAAACCCAAGCTGGACCAATACAAATAAGCCTTTGTATACCCTAGGCAGGTTGAGCGAAGATAACCGTTTAAGTGCAGTTAGTAAACAAGCGCTTGATCAGCTAAAAACACTACCAATGGTTGAAGATGTATCATGGCTCGTGTTTAAAGAATTCAACTTTTCGATTGATAACGCAAAGTTAAGCAACGTCAGAAGTGCTATTTTTTCACCCAATATGGCCGACAATTTAGCGATTGACGTGCTAAAAAATAACAAAGTGTCTGGTGCGTGGATCACTGAAAAGTTTTGGCGAGAAACACTCAAAAGTGATGCCAATATTAAAGGAAAAATACTTTCCTATAAACGCCTTGAGCGAGGTATACAAATTCTTGGTGTTTTAAATAAAAAATATAACCAAGTGGGAGTTAATCATGTCGATGTATGGCTACCAGAAGATATTTTGCGCTATTCCACTCCTTTTACCAATGACTCAATGGTAGACCGATTTTTACAAGCTGCACCTTTATATTATGGCGTGTTCTCTGCAAAAATGTCTTTTGATCCTGAGCAAACAAAAAAACAATTGGAGAGTATAGATTTAAGTGTTAAAGGTATGTCTTTTGGTAAATCACCATTGCCGCTAGTTATTTTCTCGGGCATAAATTTTGACCCTAAGTCGTATCAGCATATGGTACTACTATGGCAATTATTATTAGGTTTAATTGTTACGCTATTTTTTATTTTAACATTTAGTTTATTTTCAATTTCCAGCAGTAAAGCTATTGTGTTTGCCGATGAGTATAAAACCTTACAGTTGTTAGGCGCACAATCGAACGACTTTATTCGACCTGCGCTCCTTTTTTCATGTCTGAAAATCGTGGTAATAAGTTTGCTTAGTGTATTAAGTCTATACTTACTTAGTCAGTTAATAACTAGCAGTACCAGCTACCAATTATTATTTACTGATAAATACTTGTCTGTAGATAGTGTAAGTTTTATCAGTGCAATCGCAATGATAACTGTGAGCGTAATTTTATGTTCACTCATACCCCTTGTAAATTTGCTCAAGGGATCATTGTTTACTCGTATGGCAAATACTCGGGTGTCGTTGTTTCAAAAGGCGTTAGCCGGAGGAATTTTAGTCATTCAATTAAGCGTTGCTCTAACAGCCACCTATGCGCTGAGTAATGTTGCTCTCTCTCAGTGGCAAAAATATAAACACAGCAATATTAACTTATCTGTTGCTCAGGTAAGTGTAGACTCTGGACACTTTGCGATTTCTTGGCGCCAAGCCTTAAATAAGATACAGCAAGTAGACCCGCAAGCAGTAATTTTGTCATCCCCTTTTGAAAAATTACAACAGTATACGCTTGCAGGGCAAGGTGCAAAGGAAGCTATGGATATCAAAACAAGCTATGTGAGTAGCCATTTTTTTGATTTACTTGATGTGGATGTTCAAGGGAAACAATTAGCTAATTGGCAAAATGGTGTGATCATCAACCACGCCCTTGCTAAGCATTTAAGTAGTACGCAAGAGCTGAGTTCACTCATTGGCACGACGATTAGTTACGGTTTAGAAAACCAGCAACTCACAATTATTGGGATCAGTGAGGATATTCCTCATTGGGGTCGCAGGCAAAGCATTATGCCCACTTTATACTTACCCTTGAATATATATGATGAGGAAGTGTTAAAAAATTTTTCAATTCTATCAAGCAACATTGACGCACTTAGTAACAACAGTGACTTTAATCGTTGGTTAAGCGAACAAGCCTCAAATATTAATATCCATAAAGCAGCAACATTAGCAGATATTTTGGCCAAATTTGATCAACAATCAACTGATTTACTTTGGTTTGGATTAATAATTACACTGATCATTCTTGCAGGGATCTTTAGTGGCTTATGGTATCAAGTACTCGCGCAACTTAGGCTAGATAAACAATCTATTTGTGTATTGTTAGCTATAGGGGCTACTGACGGTTTTATCGTTTTTAATCGCTGCAAACAAATACTCTTTGCTTTTATATTGGCGCTCATTACGTGTTTTATTTTTTATGAATTGATTGGATCAACTTTACTTGGCTTTGACTTACTTGCATTATTCATCGCACTTTTAACCACACTAATATTATGTGTAACTGCAACGTTGTCGCCTTTAGTTAAATTACTTAAAACCCCTATTCAGCAAGCTTTAAGAGACTTGTAGGTGATATTAGGCTGTGTGTGGATATACATAGCCTAATTTAGCAATCACTTATTTAGCCTATATAAGGCCCTAATAAAAGAAGCGTGAACACAAATTATAGATGAAGTTAGCGCCCCAATTAAAAATCGTCAATCAGCCAAGTGTCACAAAAATTAATAATGTTATTTAAATCATATAGCACTGTATTAGCATAGCTTTAAAGCAGTTAGGCTTTTTAGTTTAAGTGTAATCACCAACAATTAAGACTATTTTGCAAATTTGCCCTTTGCTAACGCCCTGAATATGTTAGTTTATTAACATGAGTATTGAGTAAAGAATTGGTATGAGTAAGCAAACCCGCTGGACCCTAAAAAGTATTGCTAAAGAGTTAGGTGTGTCTAACGCGACAGTATCTAATGCGTTTAATCGCCCTGATCAGCTATCGGCTAAACGCCGAGACGATATTCTCGCAGCGTGTAAAAATTTGGGCTATTACGGGCCTAATAAGGCCGCGCAATCATTGCGTAATGGCACATTTAATATTGTCGCTTTAGTGCTGCCCGATAGTGTGGAGTATATGGTGTCGGACCCTGTAGCTAGTAGCTTTATGCGCGGTGTTACCTCAGTGCTTGAAAAAAATGGCATTAATGTTTTATTGTTTTCAGGTAATAGCGATAACCTTAACAACGTGGTCGACTTTGTAGATGGCTTTATTTGTTATGGCCGCCCTCGTAATAACGCGTTAGTTGAGCAGTTAAAAACAGTGTCTAAACATGTAGTGACAATTGATTTTGATATTGCTCGCAATGCCTCTGTAAATATTAATAACGAGCAAGCAAGTTACGAAATTGCTAAACACGTACTACATAATCAAAACGATAAAGTGGCTATATTAGGGCTTAGGTTACTTGATGAAAACGTATTATGCCGCGTGTATGAGCATCACGAATTTGAAACCGGACAATCTATTTCGCATCAACGTTTACGTGGTTATCAACGCGCTTTAAGCGAGGCAAATATTACGGTAGCTGACGATCGCATTTGGAACATTCCTGAAAGTAGCGAACGTTTTGCCAATATTGCTGCAAAAGAAGTACTTAGTGCATCACCGCGTCCTAACGTTATTATTTGTATGAGTGATTTAATTGCGCTTGCCACAATGCGAGAAGCAATAAAACAAGGCATAAAAATAGGTGAAGAACTGCGTATTGTGGGCTTTGATGGTATTGATGAAGCAGCCCGGTTTGTACCTCGCCTCACCACTATTCATCAAAACAGCCAAGAAAAAGGCGTTATAGCCGCCGAATTATTTATTTCTAAAGAAGAAAAAACTCAGGAAGTCAGTTACGAATTAGAGATTGGTGCGAGTAGTTAGCTTACAAACCTTGCAATAGTTTTATGTGTTAAAAAGCCAAGCTACTTAAGCTTGGCTTTTGCTTTACATGGCGTTTGTAAATTACTTTTATAGTATTAAGCTAAAAATGAATTTAAGTTAATCGTTGTTTCTTCATCACCGTTTACTTGCGTAATAAGCGCATGGCGTAATTTAAAATCAACAGTAAGTGAAATAGTTTGCTCATCTAGTTGCCACGATAAACAACATATACTGCCTTCACCTTGGGCACTAAATTCACCTGCAAACGCGGGGTGTGAATTGCGAATTTTAATTAATTCAATTAAACCTTTTACTACAGGCTTATTTAAGGCTTTGTCGATTATATTTGCATCTAAATATGGGCGGTTAATATCACGGCCAACATTTGTATTTGTCAGTAATTCCATGTCGTTTTCGCAAGCAAATAGGCCGCCGTAATAAACTTGTGGTACACCTGGAGCAAAAAATTGAATTGCACGCGACAGTAAGTAATCAAAGTCTTTAGCACCTAATGCGTTGTAGTACGTACAGTTAACTTGATATAAGTCGACATTACTCGCCGCAGCGCCCGTAGCTTGGCGGCTTTGATTGTTGCTGTTGCCGTGCATTGTTTCGACTAGGTTATCAATCTGCTGTGCATTTAATAACCCTGCTTTGTCGCCCATTGGTCCTGCGTCAATAATGCCAATACCGTCGTGTGTATCAAGTACGGTTAAGCAATTACGTGGCGAAATTTGTAACCATTTGAGAAGTGCATCTACATCGTTGTTAAATAAGCTGTGTAAAATAAGCGGTGGTAACGCAAAGTCGTAAACCATATTTACGCGTTTTGCCACTTCTACCTGAGTTTGATAATGGCTATGAATTTCTGCAATGGTTTCCATGCCTAAATCGTTTGCCTGCTTAGATAAGTTATCTAGGTAGCCAAACGTTTCATCAAGCATAAAGCAGTTAGTACCCGCTTGCTTAATGGCGTAACCCGCCGCATCTAAACGAATAATATTTACATTGTTAGCCGAAAATTTAGTAAGTACGTTACTTAAATACGCAACACCGGCTTCTACTTTTACATTTATATCGATTTGATTGTCGGTAAATGTGGTCCAAAAATCATAGGTTTTACCATCACCACATTTCATTGAGGTAAAGCAACTGCCAGGACGCGGGCGGTAAATTGCTTTTTGCTCAGCTTCGCTCATACCACCGGGAAAAACATCTTCTTTGGTTAAAAACAAATCCCAAAATTCTGATGCCTTACCTTTAGCTAATACATCTTGAAACTGAAAAGATTGCGCTGATACATGGTTAACAATTAGGTCTGCCATTAAGTCGAGATCTTTACCTAATACTTGTATGTCTTCCCAAGTGCCTATTCTAGAATCAACTTCACTATGATCAATAGGGTCAAAGCCAGCATCGCTGCCATCAATAGGATTGTAAAATGGCAATAAGTGCACACCACCAAATACGCCTTTTAAAGGGCCGTTTAAAAGTGTGGTTAGCGCGCCTATATTTTGGCCAGTGATTCGATCAGCATATGTGATCAATTGAACTTTATTCTTCATCATTATGTGATTACCATGTTGAAACTTAATCGATTAAGATATATCTTTAACTAGCGAGTAAGAATTTACAAGTAATTTTTAATAATTTTACATACAAATTTCGTGGCTCACGTAATACTACAGTAAGCAACTGACTGACTTACGAAGTGTTAATAGAGAATTTAACGAGGAATAAACACATGACAAAATCACACACACACGTAAGCAGCGACCCACTGCAACAAATACGTTGGCTTACATACATGATGTTTTTTATGTTTGCCATGACCTCTGACGCAGTCGGCATGATAATCCCCGAACTTATAAAAGATTTCGGTTTGAGCATGACTCAAGCTAGTGCATTTCATTACGCTCCCATGGCATTAATAGCCTTTAGTGGGTTATTTTTAGGCTTTTTAGCTGACAGCCTTGGCCGTAAAAAAACCATTATGCTAGGTCTATTAATATTTTCTGCGAGTTGTTTTTTATTTGCATTTAGCACCAGTTTTACCTTCTTTTTAGTATTGCTTTGCTGCATAGGCTTGGCCATTGGTTTATTTAAAACCGGCGCACTGGCATTGCTTGGCGATATTTCACATAGTAACGACGACCATACTAAAACCATGAACAAGGTTGAGGGCTTTTTTGGCATTGGCGCTATTGTAGGCCCTGCCCTAGTTGGTGTTTTATTAGTGCAAAACGTAAGTTGGACATACCTGTATATTATTGCGGGCGTAATGTGTTTAATTCTTGCTTTATTAGCATGGCGCGCAGACTACCCTGACGTAGTTAAAACAACTGAAAAGCCAGCCTCTTTGGCCACCACCCTGAAAATGGTAAAAAACCCTTATGCACTTGGCTTTTCTTTAGCTATTGCACTTTATGTAGCGACTGAAGTGGCTATTTATGTATGGATGCCAACGCTATTAAAGGACTACACAGGCTCTTGGCCGCTCCTTGCCACTTATGCACTTACTATATTTTTTATACTACGTGCTGCAGGTCGTTTTATTGCCGTATGGTTACTAAATCGTTATAGCTGGCAAGGTGTTATGGCTTATTTAAGCTTAGGCATTGCGCTTTGTTATGTGGGTACACTTATTGGTGGCGTTGACTGGGCTGTAGGGTTACTACCTCTTTCAGGTTTATTTATGTCTATGGTTTATCCAACTTTAAACTCTAAAGGTATCTCGTGTTTTCCTGCAGAGCGCCATGGAGCCGTAGCCGGCGTTATATTATTTTTTACCGCATTATCAGCTGCTTTAGCTCCTTTATTTATGGGTATGATCAGCGATTACTTTGGCCATGTGCGCTATGGCTTTTACTTAGCCACAGGGTTTGCCGTGATTTTATTTATAGCTATGTTGTTCAATTATTTACGCGACCCATCAATGAGTGCTTTACAAGAAAGTAACCCAACAGCTTAATAAACTTGTATCTCAATACAATAAAAAAACACTTCGCGGATTCAAATCTGAAGTGCATAACGTTTAGGCGGCTTTAGCCGCCAAGTGATCCTGCATCAATTTTGCAGGCG